>CAZRYJ010000079.1:5573-9376 GCA_964604245.1 uncultured bacterium
ATTTAATTTCATTATAGCATATTAAGCGGATCTATTTCTAAAGAAATTTTTACTCCGGGAATCTTTTTATTATAGATTTTCCTTAATGTGTCTTGAAGGGGAGTTCCTGTTTTTGATTTCAACAGCATGTGGAATCGAAAATGTTTTTCGATTTTACCGATGGGGCAGACTGCGGGTCCAAGGATAGTTGTTTTTTTTATTTCTTTCATCCCATCGATTTCTTCCTTTAGTTTAATTGCCGCATTTTCCGCTTTTTTTATTTCCTTAGACCTGACAACAATTCTTGCAAGTTTTGTGAAGGGTGGATAATTGGCGGATTTTCTGAACTTTATTTCCTCTTTGTAAAAATTCGGATAGTTATGTTCTGATGCACTTTTTATTGCGTAATGCTTTGGGTTTCTGCTCTGTATTAAAACGTTGCCTTTTACGCCTCTGCCCGCTCTACCTGCTACTTGCGATAGGAGCTGGAAAGTTTTTTCCGTTGCTCTGAAATTCGGAAGGTCAAGAGCGGTATCTGCCGAAATGACGCCAACGAATCCGATATCGGGGAAATCGAATCCTTTTGTTACCATTTGCGTTCCGAGAAGTATTTGAATTTCTCCCTTTTTTAATTTGCCGTATATTTCTTCATGAGTATGTCGTCCTGTAATGGTATCCGTATCCATTCTTTTTATTTTATATCCTTTGTATTTATTTTCGATTTCTTCTTCTATTTTTTCCGTTCCCCATCCGAAGTAAAATATCTCTTTACCGCAATCCGGACAGATTTCGAGCTTTTTTTGCCTGCCTCCGCAGTGATGGCAGATTAAAGTGTTTGATGCTTTATGGAGAGTCAAAGAGATGTCGCAATCCCTGCAGCGAGCAACCCAACCGCAATTATAACATTTACCGTAAGGGGCGTATCCTCTTCTGTTAAGAAACAGTATAACCCTTGAGGGATTTTCGCCTTTCAGAGTATTTGTAATTTGGTTTTCCATATCTTCCGAAAAAAGTTCCCCTTTTGGGTTAACAATTTTAACACTCGGTAGCTCTATACCTTTTACTCTTTCGGGAAGTTCCAAAAGTTTATATTTGCCTCTCTCTGCGTTATAAAAGGACTCAATCGAAGGGGTAGCACTGCCAAGTATAACCGGAAAATTTCCTATTTTTCCCCTCATAACCGCAACATCTCGTCCGGAGAATCTTGGTTTTAGATCATCCTGGCGATAAGAATCGGAATGTTCTTCATCAACTATGATTAAGCCGAGATTTTCAAATGGGCTAAAAACACTCATTCTTGAACCTACTCCGATTTTTAAATTACCGTTTAAAGCGTTTAACCAGTATGAATATCTCATCCCTCTGGATGATTTGTAGTTATACGATTCACCACTTCCAAATCTATCCCTTATTCGTTCGATAACCTGAGGTATCATTGAAATTTCCGGTGTTAAATAAAGGACGCTTTTTCCTTTATTTATTACATGTTCCATCAGTCTTAAATAGATTTCGGTTTTCCCGCTTCCCGTGACCCCGAAAAGTAGAAATGTCTCGAACCGTTCCTCTTTTAATACTTCCATTATTCTTTTGTAGGCTTTATTTTGAAATGAATTTAATTTAATTGTAGATTCCTTCTTGGGATATTCTTTAAACACTTTAATTTTTTTCATTATCGGAGGAAGGCAGAAAGAAAATACCAGACCTATTGGACAGACGTAGTATCGGGAAATCCATTGACAAAGCTCAAATAAATCTTCAGGTAAGTCCAGTATCTTCTCCTGGATTTCTTTTGCTCCTTTAAAACATTTTCCCTCTTCGATAACTACCCCTTCAAGTATCTTATTTCTGAAAGGGATTAGGACAACGCTTCCTTTCTTTAATTCCAAATCTTCTTTTCCCCTGTAAGTGAAAAGGCGAAATTTATCGATTGGGACGGCTACGTTAAAGTGTTTCATATAGAAATAGCTAAGCCTACTTCGTGAGAAATAGTCTCTTTAAAATCTATGCTCCACTTTAAATAGAGTTGCGCAGGTAATATTTTTTCTCCCAGAATAATATAGAAGCGTCTGCCGGAACCGGAAAGTTGTTTTATTGTAAACTTCCCGGGCAAATCATTCTCGTATTCATAAATTCTTGCTCCACCATTGTCTGTTTCGTAAAGTGTTAAACGCCCTTCAAGAATGTAATTTTTGGAATAACGAAGAGAGGTGTATGTAAGGAACCCGGAACCTTCGGAGCCGTTTAGAACTTCAAAGCGGCTTCGGAAAGTTATATCTTTTACTTTGTGAATCACGTCAAATCTGCCGCTGTTTTTTCCTCTTTGGGTTTTTATTCTGTTCTGTAACTGAAGATTTTTAACTGGGTAAAAGCTAAGATGAAATTCCGCTATTCTGTCGAAAACTTCCATATTTGAAATGTTTCGGGAGAGTTCGGTAAAGACGCCGGCGGATAGATCTGGTGAAAGCTTCCTCGCGTAACTTAAATAAAAGGCTTCTTCATCTTTATAAAAAGGAGAATTTCTTAAAGTGGGCAGGGAATCTTTTATATTGACGTATATTGCTTTTAACCCTTTACCGTTGTCGATGCCCATTGAATAAGACAGGCTGTTTTTTGTTTCTTTGAAGGTATTTCCTCCGCTTGCGATTTCGAAACGGAAGAGATTTCCCGCAAGTTCTTTATCGGCATAAAAAGAACCCAGTCCGTATTTTCCTCTTTCTTCTGATTCGCTAAATCCTCCCGTTAGTCTTAGAGAAGAAAATTTATAGCTCGCTCCCACGAATTTCTCTTCACCCCAGGTAGTCTCTTTGATGTAGGAACCGAAAAAAATAAGCTCTTTCCACTTACCTACGATACCCCTGAAGAAATTTTCTTCGTACGTTGAAAGATGAGGGCTGAAACCTTTTTCACCGGGAATGAGCCCTGCGCTACGGTAAAAAAAATCCGGTTTGCCTAATATAATTCCCATTCCTAAATCAATATCATAATCGCCGATAACGAGCTTTTCGGGAATATAAATTGAAGCGGTGTAATAATCGAAATAATCCTCTTCATCATAGTCTTTTTCAAAAAGAGCATTTACGAATAAGCCTTTGTATGGAATGGTAATTCTATTGTATATTTTGTTTTGAGATTTTTGCTCCTTCCGTTCAAAGCGGGATAAGAAATCAAACCCCCTGGGTTTTCTTCTTTTTTCTGCCTCTTTTACTGTTAGGAAGTTTTTTGTTCTATCGAAAAGGTAAGGTGTCATTCCTTCAAGCAGGAGTAGTTCCTCTTTTTTTGTGAAGAGGTGTTCTTTTCTGTAATTTATTATCCGCTGCGCGAGATAATTATTTACGTACGGTATGAGCAACAATTCGACCTTTCTCGCGGTATTTATATTTATCGGGTTTTCTTTTAACCGTCTTATTGTTTCTAAGAGCTCGGGTGTTTTTGTGCTTTCCTGGTCTATTTCAAACGGCTCTATTGATATGAGACAAAATAGCAATAACAGTTTTTCCATCTTTTATTTCACCCGATTTGATTTTGGAATACGCTTCTTCTATTTTCATTTTTATAACTTCGATGTTTTCATCTTCTTCGGTTTTCGTACAACTTTTTTCCAGGTTTGTTGCTTTGAATAGGTGGATTTGCTCATTACTGTAACCCGGTGTGAGGTAAACCCAGCCCAGGTTTTCAAGCCTGCCTGGTTTATAGTTTATTTCTTCTTGAAGCTCTCTTATAACAGTCTCTTGTGGAGTCTCATTTTTTTCGATTGTTCCGGCGGGTATTTCAAGAAGAAATTCACCTGTTGCGTAACGGTATTGTTTAACAAGAATAATATCGGA
>CAZRYJ010000080.1:0-9356 GCA_964604245.1 uncultured bacterium
CGGGTCTCGCCCTAGAAACATTAAGACCAATAACAAAGGACAAGAAAAAAACCACGACTAAAGAGCCCGTAACCGTCAATTTTCTTTTCTCTCTTCTGGATTTCTCAGAGAGAACTTTATTGGCTATTTCTTCGCTCCAGAATTTGCTTTGTTCTCTTTTATTAATTTCATCATTTATTCTATACATAAATTTTCTCCCCGTTAAATATTTCTTTTAATTTTTTCTTTCCTCTGTGAACTCTTGATTTTACTGTACCTTTAGAGATCGAAAGGAATCCTGCTATCTGTTTTTCGTTAAATCCCTTTATATATAAATCAATTACCTCTTTATATTTATCCGGAAGCTTTTTGACAGCCTCATTGAGTTTCTCAATTAAGTCATCTCTTTCCATCTTTTCCTCTATGTTATTCTCTTCGCTATCATTTAAGTATTCCAAATTCTTTTCTACATACTTTTCTCTTCTTCTCTCTCCCGATTTCAATTTTCTATTCATCCTTATTGACTCATTCCTTGCTATTGTAAATAACCATGAAGACAGCTTTGATTCTTCCTTAAATTTATTTTTTACCAGACTCCGATATGCTCTAATATAAGTCTCCTGAACCACATCATCTATCGCATAATAATATTCGGAAAACAGAGTTTTCCTAACGGCTTTTAAAACAATGCCTTTTGTTTCCTCTACAACAGAGGCAAAAGCCTCCTGATCCATGACTATTTTCTATCTCTTTTAGGCTTAAATTTTCTTTTCGGTTTAAATTCTTCAAGTTTTTTTGCTAATTTCTCCCGTTGTTCTTGTGTAAGAATAGAATGCATTTTAGCCAACCTTTCGGCAACGAAACTGTCTGTTTCCCTCCTGAGTTCCTCTCCCATAGAATGTACTTCTTCCATAAATCCAATAATTTCTTCTTTCGATAATGAATCTTTTCTTATCATCTCCACAATCTTTTCTTTGACAACATCTCTGGGTTCTTTATCACGCCTCATTCCAAATTGTTTTTCCATTATTTCCTTTTCCATTTCTTTTAAAGCCTCGACCTGCTCGGCGGATAAATCCAAATCTTCAGCCATCTTATCGATTCTACTATGATCAAATCTATGAAAATCTTTACTGTCGTCTTTGCGCGGATGCCTGAACTCTGGTTTAACGTGTTCCCTTTCTGAAGGACTTCGGTTACATCCCGCAAAAAATGTAAATAATATTAAAGACAGAATCAAAAATAAATATCTCTTTTTCATTTATCCTCCTTTACAAATAAGACCTTGCAAACTATAAATCGGTTCCATTATTATTAGCCACAAAGACACCAAGACACAAAGAAAAAAATGATTTTGTTTTAGTCTTAACCCCAACCCACCAAAAACAAGAAAAACAAAGAATTTATGCTGTTAAAAAAGCAAAAAATCACTTTCTCTCCATATCCTTTACCCTTTCCAAAATCGAAGGGCGGGCTGCTTCCATCATCTCTCGAAAATCCTCATAACGCATTGTCCTTCCCTCAAAAGTGCGCTTTTCAAGAGCCCCTAAGAAACGGGCTTTGAATTCCTCAAAGTAAGAACCGTAAATATGATAGCTGTCAGCTATGTGGCAGTATCTCCCAACCTTAATATCCCTTCCGGAAATTTCTGAAATTCTTTTTGCTATTCCCGTTTGTAATTGAACCAGCGCGAATATGTTCATGAATGCTGCTTTGTAAGCATCATTGGATCGGAAGCGAACATTCATATTTAGTAACGAATCACCAGCTTCCTCTGTAATACGGCACCATAAACTTTGAAGGCAGGCAGGATCATAGCAGTCGTTATCCTCCCACACTTTCCAGGTAATTGCTTGCGCTCTCCTTGTATAGGGTTTATCTGCCAGCTTCCGGCACATAACTTCAATCTGATCCAACGGCTTTACGGTGGGTGCTTCATATGCAAACAGACGTTGATGGTATGTGTATTCCCAGCGCGTATCCTCCGGATCATTCGGATCCCTAATTAGATGATCCTTAATCCCCTCACACACTTCCATAACATACTCCTGCAGAAATTCAATCCCCGCGGGGAAATCTTTATGCAGCATAGGTTCCTTTAGAGGATCCGTAACGGTAATGACCATAGTTGCATCTTTACTTGGAGGATCCGCGGGCTTATCATACTGGGTTTCAATATCACAGCCATTCTCGTAAAGCGAGATAAGAGAATCTTCCCAGGCTCTTGCTATACAATCACCTTCCACGTGTAGAACGGGTATACCTTTTGTAAACCTTTTTGATTTCTTAACAGACGCCATAAATCACCCCCTTTTTAATATTAAAAAGAAACCTCAATTTGTCAATAAAAATAAGCTTGACAAATTCCGGAAAAACCCCTAATTGAATTATGTTAAATATACCAATTTCATGGATACAGATAATTATTATACGGAAATCGAAAATGAACTCAAAAATAACATTCTCGCTTTCTGGAATAAAACCGTCGACGAAGAAAACGGAGTATTCTTAGGAAGAATTTTAAACAACGGAAAAACAATTAAGGATTCTCCTTAATCGGCAGTGTTGAACAATGGAATAGTATGGTCTTATTCCAAATTATATAAAAAATTTGGAGAAAAAAGATATTTCGAGTTGTCCGAACGAGCCTACGAATATACAGCAAGATATTATCGTGATGATTAAAAAGGGAAGGCTTCTTACAATTGTTGGGATTTCGTTAAAAAACATATCGTCGATCCTAAAAACGGCGAATGGTTTTTTAGAGTGAACAGAAAGGGCGAACCTTATTATAACGAAGAAAACAAACTCGGTCCATGGAAAGCGCCTTATCATAATACCAGAGGTTGTCTAGAATTGATGGAAAGGCTGAAAAAACTAAAAAAACTATCTTAAAACTTTCGTCCTTTAGGCAAAGTCACAACACCCTTCTTTACTTTTCCAATTATACAGAATAAGCTATAAACAATAGTTGGTTTAACTTACCTCTATCGAACGCTTGTAGTATCTTCTATTATCTCTCCATCTTTATTTAGATGCAGAACTTGCTTAAGATTGCCATCTTCATCGTATTCCATACGCAAAATAGCAACCTCTTCATTCAAAGCATTTTTTAAATTTCCGTTCATATCTAAGAATCTTGTCTCCACCAATTTCCCTTCTTCATCATATTCCCATTGTCTTGTCGCGAATCCAAAAAACTTACCCTCTGTCAGCTTATCAGATAGGTCATAGTATCCACGTTCTAAAATATTCCCGTAAGCATCAAACTTGCTCCGCATAATGGCAACACCCATATTGTTCTCATTTAACTTTCCGTTTTTTTTTAAATATCTCACTTCAACAACATTCCCATCTCCATCAAATTTCTGCTGTATAACGGCAACTCCGTTTCCCATCTCTTTTAATTTATCCATAGCATCGAGATGTCTTATTTCAATTATATTTCCTTTCTCATCAAATTTCTGGCGTAATATTGCAACACCATTATTGTCTTCTCTCAACTTTCCTTCGGAATCGAAACAACTTCGCTCGACCATATTCCCATTCTCGTCATATTTAAACTGCGTTTCGAATCCTCCCTCTTCGATAGTCACCCTTCCGCCAACTAAATTATAAAAGACTGTTTTTATTCTCCTTCCTTCATCATCCAGAGTCCATGAGTACTGCGCCACACCATAATTATCTTCTATAAATTCACCAAAATCACCGTAATTCAACCTGGATACCGGATGATTGTCCTCGTTAAAAAGTAAGCCTATGGAATAAACCCCATGTCCATCCATGACAGGGGTACCATTTACGTCCAAATAAGTCCTTTTCTCATACGTCTCGAAATGTTCGATTAGCAGCTGGGCAACATTATTACCGAAAACAGATTCTTCTTTCAGTTTACCGCCAAGAAGATGTCCAACTCGAATTAACTCTCCTTTCTTATTATAAATAAAATGATAAGCCTCTCCTTTCTTCCCCGCCTCTTCGGAAATGGGATATTCCCCTTTAATAACATATCTGCCGTCTATACTCACCTTACGATAATACTTATCCCCTTCCCGGCTTTCGATACATCCGCTTATCAATAAAACAACTGTTAAAATAACTGATGATATGGATAAGAATAACTTCATTTTTACCTCCTATGTCTCCTCTGGATTATTTAATTTCTTAGCAAGTTTATTTTTTACCCGCTTCTCCTTAAAGCAATACAAAAGAATTACCCCCCAAAACAAAAAGTAGGATTTCCTCGCCATACATCTCCCTCAATATAATTAGGTTAACAGAAAAGGCAAGTCTGTCCGAAACTGTTAAGAAGATCGCGCTTTAGACAAGGATACTTTTAAAAAAAAGAAAAGCGATAAGCGGCATTTAACCTGACTTATCGCTTTCTCTGTTTTTATACTCTCTACTTTTCTTCTAACTCCTCAGAAAGAAAGCCCGAGCGAGACTCTATTTACAAAATCAAAAGCGCCGAATTTACTATAGGCATAATCCAGTTTAATGTTAGCCGTATTGATCCCGGCACCAAAGCACAATCCTTCTTCGTTATATCCAAACTTATAACCCGCTCTCAGTTTAAGTATTTCTAATATACTTAACTCTCCTCCCAGATGATATCTATTTGAATAATCCCGAGGATCAATGAGTTCAAAATCCACTAAGAGAGAATAATTAGGATGCTCACCAAGAAAGTCCAGAACATCTATAGCCGCTCCCATTTTAAAGGTCAGGGGCAATTCAAACGAATTAGTTCTCCCTTCATCATACTCATACCGCACCGCGGTAGAAAAATTAACAATGGACATTCCAACTCTAAAGCTTTTAAACCCGGGATAAAAAATAGTCCCTATATCATAGACAATTGTATTAGTCTCATTTTTTTCGTTCCAAATAGAATCGCTTTCGTAACTTTCCTTAAATCCGCTTTCTCCTAAATGCTCGTATGCGTATCGAACGTTACCACCAATCATAAACTTTTCAGTCAATCTCCGTGCAAATGATATACCTGCGGCATACGCTGTAAAATCCAACGGTCCTGTCTCTATATATCCGGTTTCGCTAGTCGGGTCAAAGTCAGGAATTGTACCCATTGAATATCCGTAATCAGCGGAAA
This sequence comes from uncultured bacterium, assembly GCA_964604245.1. GTDB lineage: Bacteria > Hydrothermota > UBA3072 > UBA3072 > UBA3072 > JAFGHJ01. Next base: position 5,090 of record CAZRYJ010000080.1, read on the forward strand.
AGAAACTAATGCCTAAGTTACCCCAGGTGCCAAGATTTGCAACGGCGCCAAAAGCATTTAGTGAGATATCAGCAATCCAGTTGACCGTACAGAATGTAAGATCAAACTTCTTGTCCTGTATCTGAGCGATACCAGCAGGATTATGAAAAATGGCATTAGCGTCATCTCCTATCAACGAAAACGCCTCACCCATTCCTGCTGCTCTGGCACTCATTTCAACGTCCATAAATTTGAACCCTGCTTTCCCAACTGTCATCTCATCACCGTATAAAGAGTAAACAGGGAGTAAGAGCACTAAATGAAGTAATATAACAAGCTTTCTCATCTTCCCACCTACCTTATTATGACAAACTTAATGTTTATACTCTCGAGAGTTTCATCATCGACAATATTAGCAATATAGAGACCACTCACAATATGCTGACCTGCATCTGTTACCTGATATTGTTCCCCGGTCGGATCCGTCCAGGCTTCGTCTCCCGAACCATCTTTATGTTCGATGGTCTTTACAAGATCGCCTGTAAAGGTGTAAATTCTGATTGTACATTTTCCGGGCAAATTAAAGAAGTTAATCTTTTCTGATCCTCCTCCTTCTCCGTACTGCATGTTCTTTGAAGCAATATTATAAGGATTCGGAACCACTCTAATTTGGGACAAACTATCCCCGGTTGGTCTTTTTAACGAAGCGGCGCCTATTACACCATAAGTGTAATTCTGCCATCTTCCACTTTCAAGCACCTCAGCAGTACCCGTCACACCATTTGGATCTACCGCCTCCGGATGAGTTCCGTTATCAAACGCGGCAACATAGTAATAGTAATCTTCGCCGCGAACCGCTGTTGTATCACTATAAGAATTTTCATCAGACTCAGCCTCATATATCATTTCCCATACTCCTAACACACCATCATTTGTAATATAAGGACCTGTCTGTGCACCTGTAGCACGATATACCTTGAATCCTGCAAGGTCAGATGGTTCATCAGCTGCTTCCTCATACCGCCAGTCGATTACGATTTGATCAGCTCCAGAGGTAACTTCGATCGACGGAGGTGGCGGCGGAACAGGAATATCATAATCATGATCAAAGTTCCACTGAGCGTTTATCGCATGCCTGACGGCAGAATCCACTGTCGAATGTACCCACATGTCTTTAATCAAATTAGCACGATAAGATGGATAACCCCCACTTGGAGGATAATCCGTTGGCTGCCAGCGCGAGGGATGATTTCTGTACACGGGAGGTATATGAATTGTATCTGCCAAGTTAGGCAAATGCGGAGCTGTCAGACTTATATCATTTATATCGAGCGTATCTCCGCTCTGGGTGACGAATGTTATGGAGCTATCCTTCCATGCCTGACCAATTTCCCATGCGGCTTGCTCGGAAAGACGTCCGCCGCAATCCGCCCAGACAATCCTGAGAGAATCTCCATAGTCCAGATGAAAAGGACCCATGCTTGCCATACCTACACCATGCCAGAAAATTAACCCATTTTTGTCCAGGTCGTTCCATTTTTCATAACCTCTCATATCGGTTGGTACCGGATGGTAGGTACCCGGGTAAGTCCCCGTCATATACTCTACGTAAGGGTCATAACTTGGATCCCCCTTTTCTCCATATATCATAGAATTATATACTGTCTCCCAGCTGCTTTCACCAGTCGGCGGATGCTGTAAAGAATTTTGTTTGAATTCAAGATCATCGGGTCCCCACATACCGTGTGATCTAGGCTGCGTTACATCGTCGGTCTCCGGATGGTTCTCTGGATTTCCATTGGCAGCTCCAGAACCAGGACCCATCGCGACATCAGAAGATTGAGGAACATAGAGCATAACCTCACAACCGGAAGCCGCATCATCTAAATAATCCCGATCCAGAACGTAACAACCAAGAGCATCGCCCTTCCAGGGGGCACCCCCCGCCCTTTCCCACTCCATAGCCGGGTAAGAAATCAGACAACGCACAGAATCCCTCGGTTCATCCCGGTCAGGATAAACCCCGCTCCACGTATACCATTCCGATTTTTTCTCATTTTCAGAATTCACCGTCATTTCAAGTTGCCTCATAAAATATAAACTGTCTATCTCTTCACCCTCACGTTCTATCTCATCGTCTAAATCAACATTTCCTGTATTTACAATTGTCCAGTCATACACAATATACTGATTATGATGTTTGGAAACCCAGCTCAACACTCTCTGATATATATCCAACCCCAGCCAGTTCCTTGCATGAGATTGAACCATAACATCAGCAGTTCCCCACACTTTATCCGGAGCGTAATGATCGCCTATTCTCTGGAAAGCTCTTTGAATAGGAAGCCCATCAACCACAATAGCTGGAGGATGGTATCTGTAATACTTATGGATAGTTATACCAATTGAATCCGGTACAGCAAACTGAATGATATCCAAATTGGGCGCACCGTAAGGACAACCACCCAATTTAATGGGAACGATCGTACCGGTCACGGGATCCCAGAAATTCCTGCAACCCCACCTGGAACCCGAATTCCGGATCCAACTCCGTACCCAGCCTTCTTCTGGCTGACCCGACCTATCATCCTGCGCTCCATCGAAATACCAGGTTGCTTGATAGTCACCAAAGCTTATCTCGCTTTGATCGCCAACATCAGTGATCCTCGGATGTATTTCCGATTGACGAATCCACTTCTCCTCACTCAAAACAGGGAACGAGATAAGCGAAGCGGCAACGATAAACATTAGAATCAAATAAGAAAATTTCTTCATTATTATTTCCTCCTTACCTCTTGGTTGATACTAAAAATCAACTTTCACTCCGAAAACAAAATAACGAGGGTTGTGGAAGGCAAGATGTGTCAAATCAGGATCATCAATATAGGGCTTATCATCACTGTTAAAATCACCTAACTGATCATTCCCGGCCTCTCCTATGTCTTTATAAGCCTCATCCTCATACAGGGGTAACTTCAACGATCTTTTGTACTTATCAGCGTCATCATCATTATAAAAGCAACCGGACGACGCATCCAAATATTTCCAATCAAAAAGATTATTTACCTCGGCAAAGACGCTGAGGTTCGTTCCGGCAAAACTTATCCTCTTCTGGATTCTTGCCTGGACATTCCTATAGGATTTCCACTGCAAATTTAAATTCAGATCTTTGTTCAATGGATCGTAGGTCTCATACGCGCCTGCTTCCCAGGTATAGTTAAAACTTAAATTGATATCACCAAGTAATATGCCCAAGTCTTTAGGAGTCAGAAACTGAATATTGGCTTCTAATATCGGCTGCGCACGCGGAGTATACTCTAAAGTGTCCCACGAACCGCTCTGCGCTTCTTGAAGCGGATCCTCGTAGTGCGCTTGTTTGCCAGTATTACCATAGCTCCTTACTCTATAGTCATAATTCAGCCAGCCTCTCACCCAATTCCCAAAGTCTTTACTGATTCTGAAGTCTATACCACGAATACCTTCGTAGTTTAAATTTTCAGGTATCCTGTATCGAACATCATAACCTACATAATCCACTGCCGCAAGCTGGTTTGTAACATCCTTGTAATAACCCGCGAGGTGAAGTCGAAACATATCCCAGATACTCCAGTCAGTACCTAACTCGTAAGCCCTGGTAAGTGGCCAATCGATTTCCGGGTCTCCCAAATACTTAATACCAGAACGTTCAGAGCCCCAGAAGATCTGATACATATTATAAGATGCAGGCAGGGAATAAAAATCCCCGTAATTGAAATACAATTTAGCATTCTCTGAGATAGGATGTGAAATTCCAATACGAGGAGCTATTTTCAAATGACCCTTCGCAGGATGAGTTTCTGCGTTGGCAAATAAATATTCTTTCCCCACCCTCGAAAAGTAATAGTCGTAACCTGTCAAGTTGAACCAATCCAGATTAGGATAATTCCAATCGGCTCTCAACCCGATATTCGCAATAATACCTTCAAATTCGATTTTATCCTGTATATAGGCTCCTACTCTCGTGGGATCAGCTTCCCAATCGACAACCCAATTCTCACCAGGGGACTCCCATCTGTTTTTTGCATAGAGAGTATTCATGTCAGTATAGTTGTAATCAAGACCAATTTTTACTTCATTGTAAGCGTTAATTTGACTGGTAAAGTCAACTTTAAAATCCCAGGTATGCGATACTGAGGAATCAACAGCTCCAGCGCAATGCGCTCCCATATATACACCATTCAGTTGTACATCAGTACCTTCTAAATAATATCCATAAGGAATTTCAGTAACTGTCGCACCACCCGGCCAC
>CAZRYJ010000081.1:0-9023 GCA_964604245.1 uncultured bacterium
TCCCTGCTTGCTGTTTTCAATGAAGCTTTATTTACGTCAAACAGTAAACCGGAATCGAAGGTAATCTTGATACCTTCGCCAATTCGCTCAATCTTTGCGCCCGCAATATCTCGTTTCATTTCATCAGCCTGTTTGTCCATATAATTGCCGATATAATTTCCCGCGGCTCCACCAAGTACAGCGCCTATTATAGCTCCTGCGGCGGTATTTCCAGCCTTTTTACCGATTAAACCTCCAACAACTCCTCCTGCAGCAGCTCCAATAACAGTACCTTTTGCCTGATTGCTTGCACAACTGATTACTCCAAGAAGCAACACAACTACTAATAATACTCCTACTGATTTTCTCATTTTATTTCCTCCTTTCCAGAATATTTTTTACTAATAAATACCAGAATATATACTAAGAAAAATTTCATAAAATTCACATTTCTGGTTGACTTTATATATTTATAAATTATACAGATTTTTTAAATTTTGTCAAGTGAGCATTGTAGAGGAAACCTACTCTCCGAATTTAAGTACCTAATTATTTTATTCCACCGCATAGTTCTTCAACACCTCCTCTCTTCCAGTAATATACTCAAATTTCACAGGACCTACATCAGGGGCAAAATATATTCTTATTGGTTCTTCTAACGATTGATTTTCATAGTAAATTCGATAACAATCGGCAAATTCACCGGCAGGGACAGATACACTCTGCTTTTCTTCCACATGGGCAGTAATGGTAGTCGTGTCGCCCAACACTATCATCCGGAAAGCCTGCCATGAATTACCCTCCTCAAGAGGAAGTCTTACGAGGGTAAAGGCTCACCAGGACTGGGGTGTAGTATAAAGAATAATCTCTGCTTCATTCTTTAATAGATAATCTGTATTTATATCTCCTTCATCATTCCATACTAATCTTTGAACTTCCGTACTGTTAATGGTTCCTATCCCTGAAAGCTCCAATCTCATCGTTAATGAATCAGAATATTGATATTCCCACCAGTTTCCATCCGCGTTTGGAAAGTAATCCGCTTGTTTTTCATTGTTGGTACAGGAGTAAAGTAATAGAAATATTATTGGTAATAAGAAATAAATCCTCATTTTCCTACTAACCTCCTTAGATTATAATTATAGTGAAGAAAAGATTTTTTGTCAAGAGTGTTATTTTGAGACTTCGGGAAAGTTCATGCACATGGTGGTACAGTTAAGAAGTTAAATATTAAAATGACTAAATTGGGATTTAGGATTTTGGATTTAGAAAAAAACTTGTTTAGCTATTCGTATTATTTGTTGTTTAACTTAGCCTTTAGACTTTGCGTTCACTGTTAGCGAAAAATAAAAAAATCCTGTTAATCCCTTTTTTATCCTGTCTAAATATTTTTGGGTTGGGAGGAATTTAAAAAAACAAATCCTTTTCAATCTGCGTTTATCTGCGTCCTATTATCTCCGTGTGCTCTGTGGCTCTGTGTGAGATTATTTTTGTGGTGCGGTAAACTTTTTCAATCGATTATTATTTCTTCAAAATCACAGAAAAGATGAAATAAACTTCTTACATAGTAAAGAAGTGCCAATCTGTTATTTTTTAATTTTTCATCTTTATCCATTACTAAAACATTGTCGAAAAGGTTATCGATATACGGTCTTATTCTCTTCAATTGATTTATTCCTTTAATATATTCTCTCTTACCTATAAATTTTTTTAAAGCCGGCTCAATATCTTTTGCCTTATTAAATAAATCTTTTTCTTCTTTCTCCTTTAGGAGTGATTTATTTACTTTACCCGGAGTTTTCCCTTCTAATATATTCGAAACTCTCTTTTGTCCTATCACAAGTTTTTCAAACTCTACTTCATCTTCCCGAATCTTCATCATAGCCTTAGCTACCAGATAAGAATCAAGAATAACATTCCATTTTTCCGAAAGAACAGCTTTTGCAATATCATATCTTACTCCCTTATTCTGAAGGCTTGCTTCTTCTCTTTCAATTATAAACCGCTTAATTTCTTCAAATATTTCCGTGTTTTTTATACTCGAAAATAATTGAAGATTCTTTTTAAGAAGTTCGTCGAGAGAAAAAGAAAAATTAAATTCTAATAATATTCTTATAAAACCGTTCATTGCCTGCCGTAATCCAAAAGGATCTCTGGAACCGGTAGGCTTTTCACCGGCTAAGAAACTTCCTACGATAAGGTCTATTCTGTCCGCAAGAGAAACAACTGCAGCTTCTCGCAAAGAGGGAAGTTCATCTTCTACATTTCTCGGTTTATAGTGGTCCTCAATAACCTTACAAACGTCTCCTGATAAACCCTCCGCTCTACCGTACTCAGAACCAATATAACCTTCAAGACTGGTAAATTCCTTTCCGTCTCTTATCATTAAAGTCGTCAAATCAACTTTTGAAAGCTTAGCGCCTTCTTTTAATACAGAAAGGTTTATATTATCTACTCTCTCCCCTATCCATTCGCTAAGTTCAATAAGCCTCTGTGTTCTTTCAAATAAATTCCCCAAATTCTTATGCCACTTTATACCTGATAATTTCGACAATCTTTCCTTTATAGGTACTTTCCTGTCTACCTCCCAGTAAAACTTCGCGTCTTCCAATCTTGCAGTAAGTACTTTTTCGTTGCCTTTAATTATTTCTTTATTTGGCTTATTATTTATTCCCGAAATAAAATACGGCATGAGTTTCGAGTTTTTCTTTACCGAAAAATACCTCTGATGAGTTTCCATTGCTGAAATCACTACTTTATCAGGAAGAGTAAGAAATTTTTTATCAAAAGAACCTAAAATGACAAAAGGATACTCTATAAGATTTGAAACTTCATCAATAAGCCCGGGTGAAAAATAAGGTACACCCTTAATTTTCCCGGCTTCTTTTTCTATTAAACTTTTAAGAAAATTCCTTCGCTCCTTCTGATCAGCCATAACGAATGAATCTTTAAGTTTCTTTTTATAATTGGAAGGATTCACCTTTATTTTCCCCTTAGAAATTAAACGGTTTCCTCGAGTTGTATTTGAGCTTTCAACACCAGCCAGGCAAACTGGTATAACCTTATTACCTAACATTGCAATAATCCATCTAATAGGTCTCGCAAAAAGGAAATCAGTCTTCTCCCAACGCATCTTTTTAGGAAATTCTATGCTTTTTATTATAGAAGGCAAATTTTCTTTAAATATTTCCGTTGTACTTTTTATTTCCTGTTCTATTTCCGCTACAACATATTCATTTCCATCTATTTTTTCTATTATTAAAGAATCAATAGCTATACCCTTAGAAGAAGCAAATCCCTTTGCCATTTTTGTAGGTTTACCATCCTTATAAGCGAGTGCTGCAGGAGGTCCCTTTATTTTATTTACAACTCTTTCCTGCTTTTCGGCAATGTTTTCAACTATAACTGCAAGTCTTCTTGGTGTATAAAAAATACTTATTTTCGAATATGGTATTTTATTTGAAGAAAAGAGATCACGCAGACCCTTTTCAAAGGAACGGGCGGCAGGCTCTAAATATCCGGCTGGTATTTCCTCTGTGCCAATCTCTATGAGTACATTTCTATCCATTTTTTAGCCGCGATATTTGCTAATTTCCTTATTTCAAGTATATAATTATTTCTCTGCTCTACAGAGAGAGCCCCACGTGCATCGAGAAGATTAAAAGTATGAGATGCTTTTATTACAAAATCATATCCGGGATAAAGTAAATTAATATTAATTAATCTTTTAGCTTCTTCTTTACATTCTTCAAAATATTTAGAAAGAGAATTGATATTTGCCTCGTCGAAATTATAAACACAAAACTGATATTCTTGCTCTTTATTTAAATCTGCCCAGGTTTTCTTCGGTGACCACGGTAAATCAAAAACCGAATTAACCCCTGAAAGAAGAATAGCAATTCTTTCTAACCCGTAAGTTAACTCGGCAGAAATAGGATCAAGGTTTATACCTCCTACTTGCTGAAAATATGTAAACTGAGTTATCTCCTGACCATCCATCCATACTTCCCAACCCAAACCCCATGCCCCAAGAGTAGGAGATTCCCAATCGTCTTCAACGAAACGGATATCGTGTTTACTGATATCCAGGGAAAGATATTCAAGGCTCTTGAGATACTGGTCCTGTACATCATAAGGCACAGGTTTTAAAATCACCTGATACTGTTGAAACTGCTGCATACGATTTGGGTTTTCCGCGTACCGTCCGTCTTTAGGTCTTTTCGAAGTCTCAATGTAGGCTACATTCAAAGGTTCTTTTCCCAGAGCTCCGAAAAAAGTTAAAGGATTAAAAGTTCCGGCTCCAACTTCGGAAGTATATGGAAGCCCGACAGTACAACCCTTTTTTGCCCAGAATTCTTGTAGTTTCAAATAAATAGTCTGGAAATTTATATTGACCTTCTTCATTTGGATAATATATGAAATTTTTCTCATTTGTCAAATAGAAAAACTCCTTAGAAATTTGTATCTAACCATAAATTAATCTTGTTTAGTCTGTCTAATTAAGAAGGTAAGGTGTGGTTGGTAAATCTTGTGTAATCTCGTGGTTAAAAATAGGGATTGACAACTGGTCAAAGGATATTATACTTAAAACAGTTATGGAAAAAAGTCTAATCAAAAAAATACTGGAAAACGCGAAAATAAGGTTGGACGTTAACGCCAAGGAAAAATTTCAAATAATAAACGAATTAGTACAGTCTCTAAAAATAAATACAGACAAAGAAGAAATGCTCATAAACGCTGTTATTCAAAGGGAAAAAATTGGCTCTACAGGTATAGGTAACGGTATAGCAATACCTCACACAAGAAGTCTTGTTATTAAAGAGTTAATGGTAGCTATAGGTAGACCCATTAAGCCAATTAATTTCGGAGCTCTCGATAAGAAACCTGTACGTCTTGTATTTCTATTGGTAGCACCTCCATATGCTTCCAAAAGAGAATATCTAATACTACTGGGCAAAATAGCAGAAACTTTCAATGAAATTTCTGCTGACGAAAAATTATTTTCAGTAAACAATGAAAAAGACTTTAAAGCCGAACTTAGTAAACTTTTTGGAGTGTAAATGGATAAACAACTTTTACTTTTGATTTCTTTGCAGGAATTGGATATTTTACGTAAAGACAGAATAAAGGAAGAAGAAGTGGGCTTTGAGATTGACAATATAAAAAAAATGGAGGAAGCAAGGTCAAGTATTGTTTCTCAAATAAAAGACCATATCTATAGAAAATATACCAGACTAACCAAACGATATGGCAGTGCGGTAGTTCCCGTAGTAAATAACATTTGCCAGGGCTGTTACTTACTATTGCCTACACAGATGATATCACCCGAACAACAGAACAAATCAGTGATTACCTGCCCCAACTGCGGAAGAATATTATACTGGATCGACTGAAAAATTTACCGCAGAGTCGCTGAGAACGCAGATAAAAAAACAAAAAAAATCTCACACAGAGAAAAAAAATTATATTTTAGTTTGTTTAAAACCCAACCCATATCCTCAAATATTTAGACAGGATTAACAGGATTTACAGGATTTTTTTCTGTTGTTTTTTAAAACCCGTCCCACCACCCCTAAATTGGCCACGGATGAACTCGGATTTCCACTGATTTTTTTTGTCCAAAGTCCAAAGTCGAAAATTCAAAAAATAAGACCTGACCCCTCTACTTTTTGATAACTCTTAAATTTCAACCTTTTCACAGCTCAAGGTCAGCCCCTGTCAATACAACTAGTGTAATAACAACGTTTTTCTGCTTTTTGTTAATTTACCAGCTTTTAGTCTATAAATATAAATGCCGCTTGGTAATTCAGAACCATCGAATGTTAATGTATGATTGCCAGTAGTTTGTTGTTCGTTTAATAGAGTTCTGATTTTCTTACCTGTAATATTATAAACGGAAAGTTGAACATGACTTGTTTGACTTAAAGAATAATCTATGGTAGTGACCGAATAAAAAGGATTTGGGTAATTTTGCATAAGATCGAAATTACCTATGAAAGGGGGAACTGATGCTCCTTCAAGCTCCGGTGTATCCCATGTAATCCAGGGGGAAAGATCCGGATCGTACGGACTAATTTCGATGTCCGTATTCGTGGTCGTATTCCCAAGGAGAAACTTTTCCACAAAAGCCACCACCTCTGGTCTCTGAATGTCCGGAAGTACGCAGTGGTCTTCGTGGCCAACCTTGGAAAAACCGAATCTGTCGGGTATTCCGAGAGCTTTCCAAACCTCGTGTGCAGCCTTGCACCCGACATGGCCGGATTCTTCTGCCATCCATACCATATCAGGATTTCCTATTATCAATAACGCACGCGGAGCAACCATGGCCATCAACTCGTGATGATCAAAGGGCAATTTTGTAACCGCGTAGTTGAATTGGGAGAGGTCCTGGTGATACCAGGCATAACCCTGGGCGTACCTCAGGGCCTCTACATCACCGGGTGGCAGGGTTTCCGAGAAGCGCCATGTCGCGTCCCCACCTCCGCCGGATTCCTGTACAAGAGTAAGGGCGATACGTTCGTCGAACGCCCCGGAAAAGAGCGCTATCTTACCGGCATAGGAGCAGCCGGTCACAGCCAGACGTGAGAGATCGATGTTAGCTTCGGGGCACGCCTCCAACCCATCTATAATGCGGCTGGTACCCCATGCAAAGGCAATAAATTTACCTCTTTTTGTATCCGGATAAAGATCAAAGAAGGCTCCGTCGCCGCGGGTGCTGGACCAGGCGTTCGCTACTTGCGACTCCATGTAATGGATGGTCGCGATCCCGCGACTGGTAAAGATATCGGATGGGAGACTACCCGTTGGAAACCATCCCACCCCGATCACAGCCGGAAAGGGACCTTCACCATCGGGAAGGCTAATAGGCACATACAGCGTGAGTGTGTCTACGCCTTCAACTATGGTTACTGTAAGCAGTGTATCACCAGTGAAGCTGGCTTCCAGGTTACTCGGAGGATCTGGCTTGGTCCCCAGTTCGTAATGCTCGATCAGAGCGCCGATTTCTGCGCGTCGGCACCGCCAATCGTCACAGCTGGTTATACGGCCCAGGCTAGTATCGGACCACATAAATGGATCGGGCAGAGCCTCGATTATCGGGAGCGAGTCGATTGAAGGTAAAGGCGGCTCCGAGCAGTCTGCGCCCGTGTTCTCAACTTCATAGACGAGGGGCATTTCCCCAGCTAATAAATCGCCAAACACAAGTGTGCTAAATAGAAAAATTAATAGAATTATTTTTATTCTCATTTTGATACTCCTCCTAATTATCAATCTGATAATAAATGATTAATTTACTGGTTTTCATGTTTACTTTCTAAGTTATATAATTTATCTATTATGTCAAGCGGGCGTTCTAATTCCCGTATCTCTTTATATTATCTTACTGATACATACTATTATCACACAAAATACCAACCTTTTCATATCTCAAGGTCAAGCCCTGTCATTCCAGGGCATCTACATCTTTATATTTTCAAGAATAGAATAATTTCTTATATTAAGAGTTTTTTAAGATAATTCTATCTCACCCTATCTCAAATCGGTTATCTTTCTGATTAAAGAGGAATTACTATCAACGATCCAGACATCTTCCCCATCGAATGCAAGGTCTGTCGCATGAAATCCAAGTTCGTATCTAAGGGAAAAAATTTCGCTGGAAGAGGGAGATGGACCAACATCAGGATATGAAATCACAATAGGAACTAAAACCGTACTTCCATCCCTTGCACACCAGAGAGTATCATTGATAACTGTCAAACCCAATGGATGAGCACAACATAACCTGTTTATTTCTCCAGTTTGAGGTTTGATTTCAAGCATACAGTCTCCATATCCACCATTGTAAGAAATATACAAGTTTGAATTAAAACTGCCAATTCCCCAAAGAAAATTTCCGTCAGGGAAACCTGATTGTGGTATCAATATCAGAATTGAATCAATTATCGTTCCATTAGACCTATCAATTCCATAACTATAATATTTATCATAGTGAAAAAAATCTCCTATAGAATCACCAACAGAAGAATCGCTTACAATCCACAATCTATCGTTCAGAAAAGTAATTCCTCTTATGTATGGCTTAAATACAGCAAAAGAGTCTTCCAGATTAAGCTCTAAATCGAGTTTGTATATCATACTTAAACTATCATCGGTCACCCATAGATTTTCGCCATCATATGTTATACCCCAGGGACTGACCGGTTCGTAAGGATTCGCTGGCGGCAGATTTTCCTTACAGGTAACTAAAGCAAATAAACTGATTAAACAAATAAAAACAAATATCTTTCCCATGATTTTACCTCCTGACTAAATAATTCATTAAATTAAAAACAAATTTAACAAAATTAGCGATTATGTAGGATATTATTTTTAACTTAATAAAAATATACTGTTTTTTGCAATAAAAGTCAAGAAAAAATTAAAACCTGGCCAATTTCCTTTATGCCTAAAAAATCACACCAACACATCAATCTTTTAATACACTAACAAAAAAATATTCGTGTAATTTGTTGTTGAAATAAGCTCTTAGCTTTTCGACTTTAGCCTTTAGTGAAAAACAGATACAGCTTTATGCTCTTTGCGTTTAATTAACGTTTAGGGTTCGAGGAGTCAAGGGGTCGAGGATTCCAGGTTTCTAGTTTAAAATTTTGTGTTAAAAACAAGAAATATAAACTTTGTGCTCTTTGTGTGCTCTGTGTGAGAATTATGCCCCAGTCAATATTATTTTGGAACGATTGTTACAATTACCCTTTTATATCGTGATAACAGCGGTTTACCCTTATCAGTAATTTTTAAAATGAAATGAGCAGTTTCGTTTTTTTCAACCTCAGGAGCGCTCACCCAAGCCCCATGCGCATTCTCCGCTCCATCAATTTTTATCAATTTTTTATATGAACCAGCCTCCGGATAGTTAAACCACAGGTAACTGAGATTATCTCCATCAGGATCATACGAGCCGCCGGCATCCAAACCAAAACCCTCTCCTGATTTTACAGTTATTTGTTCGGAATGCCCTAATACAGGAACTGGTGGATGATTGGCTTCCT
>CAZRYJ010000082.1:0-8907 GCA_964604245.1 uncultured bacterium
TGTCAAAATAAGGGTAACTAGGCCAAACATCTCTGTCATATTTAGTTTCAAGCTCAACGCCGTTGATTGCGTACGGGACTAGCGCTTGCAAAGCAAAGGAAACGGAGCGAAGCCAGGTATTGACTGTTCTGTCTATTTGAGCCACGGTATATCTTAAGAACCATTCACTGTAAATATTCCATATGCGCGCGTCGAGTTGAGTTCCCCCTCCCTTAATATCTGTTTTAAACATACCCTTTCCCCCACCTTCTTGACTGGTACTATATCCGCTTACTGTAATAGTAGCAACAGGAACTTTAAACTCACTTCGAGCTATATACTGACACCATTTGGGGTCAGGGATAACCCCCCATCTCCATCTCATTTCAAACCATTGTTTTCTTGGAGGAAAAAAGAATTCTGTTCCCAATCCAAAACAACTTTGATTTAAACTTGTAGTCACCGGAGGAATAGAATTATACTTAACTTCTCCACTCGTAGACATATTAAAATTATTATTAGAACGAGCAATTTGAAATTCATCGCTTCCCCGTTTTTCTTTTATTAATAAATCAATTTCGTTGATATCGGCGTATATGTTTTTAAAGCTTATATGTGCTTCTTGAGGATTTAAATACGCCGATTTTGTTTTTTCTAAGTCAATTATACTCTCAACTACTTTCTCCCCTCCTTCTGGAAGAGGAATATATGTTTTGACGGGAATCTTAAAGTTCTTATAATTAACCTTTCCAGATTTTTCTACTTCGACAATAAGTTCTTCTTTAATTGTCATTTCAACTCGAGCCTCACTACACCCACAACCTTCTTTTGGGGTCTCCCCTATCGCAAAAATAGTGTCTGGATATGCTTTTATCATTTGCTCTATTTTTCTTCTTGTTTGTATATCTAATTTTTCTAACTTTTCTTTAGTTTCCTTTGTGATTTTAATATTTCTTTCTTCCTTTTTTGTAGGTATATTTTGCCGGTACTCTTCTACTGTATCAGCTTTGTTCTCTTCTCTCGTCTGATCGGACCACTCAAGAAAATTTACAGCTAACAATAAAAAAAATATCTCGATCATCCTCCCTCCGGTCTGCTTTTTGACAACATTTCTAACGCTTCAATTTTACTCATCCCTTTCTCATCGATAAGGTTTTGTATTTTTTCTAAATCATTAGGATTCGTAGTATATAACCAATAAGAGAATGGATCTGGCATAAATCTTCCAATCCCACAACCAAGAGGTGTGTAAAAAAAGATCTCTGAGTACTTGCCGGTAACAGTCTTAACCGTTCTTAAGAGCTCAAAATTGTCTTCGCTAAGAATTAATCGTTTAGATTGAAATAAAGATTGAAGGGTCTCAGCCTTTTGTTTTAACAAAAGAAAAAAACCGGCATTTTCTGTTATCGCTATCCCCGCCGGGTTTTTATAAAGGTCGTTCACGCTCTGTGTAAGAGAAATAGCGCTCGCCCCATATTTACGGTAAACTCTGTAAGCGTTTTCAATAAACTCTGCCGAAAACTCATCACTAAGCAATTTCCAGGCTTCATCAATAACGAGCAATTTTCTTATTCCTTTTTTCGCGGTTTCCATCTTTCTGTTAATGTGAAAAATTATCATCAGTAGCACAACCGCTTGTAATTCTTTTTTTGTTTTCAACCCTTCCAATTCAAAAACTGTCAGAGGATTGTCAAAATGCAATTTCTCACCCTCGTGAAAAAACGTTCCGAATCTCCCCTTGTTTGTATAAGGGAATATCATCTTTGAGAGTTTCCTTGTGTCTTTATTTTTCTTTAGAAATTCGTATAAATGTGTCATCGTTGTATCCTGTCTATGTTCTCTAAACACCTCTATTATTGCTTCCTCAAGCGACCCTTTATCTTCTTTTTTTTCGACATCTGCCATTTTACAAATTACGGGTAACACAAAACTCAAATCGTTTTTGTTCATACTGTTTTTTGTCTCATCAAAACGACAACCTATAAAAGGAGAAACATTAATAGGTTCGTCCTCTGAGAATTCTATAAAATTACCGTCTAAATATTCACATAATTTTAAATAACTTTTCCCCACATCAAGCACATATGCCTTTCCTTCTTCAGCCAAGTAATTCATTATTATATCATTCACCAAAAATGATTTTCCGCTCCCTGAAGCTGCGGCAACTACAGCGTTATAATTCCCTGGGCTATCAAAGAAATCAAAAGAAAGCACTTCCCCACGCCTTGTCTTAAAAATCATAACTGGAGTAGGTGTGCCCTTCCAGTCTCCGAACAAAGGAGTGAGACTTGCTATATTATCACTCATAATAGTTTTTTGCCTTTCCAAAAACCTATTAACTTCCGGAGCCCAACATAAAGGCAGAGAAAAAAGAAAAACAGAGTGTGCGATTGTCCCTTCTTCAAAAGGTGTTAAACCCGCAAGCCTGAGAAGATTGAGAGCTTTTTGTGTTTCCCTCTTGCTTTCTTCATCGCTATCCGCAAAGACCGTAAAATGCAACGAAAATCGGATAAAATCTTTCCCCATTTCTGCCCTAGCAGAAGCTTTTTCTAAAGTTTCAGCTAGGAGTCTTGTTTTTGTAAAAAATTTTGCCATAGCTCCACTTGCTTGCATTGTAGATATACTCAGCCTTTTCCCTATCTCGGCTCTTTTCTTAAATTGATCGAGGATTGTCACGTTAAAAGTTAAAAGAAACGGAACATTTAGTTGCAACCTCTCTGTAAAGAGATCCCCTAACATTTTTACAGCATTGGAAAGTTTGGGTTCATCCGGAGGATAATTAACTCCACAGACTCTGGCTATCTTACCGCTTATATCTGTAAAGTTAGGATGAACGTGAATATATTTATAATCTATTTGTTCTCTAATAGGAATTTCTTCGTTATACTTCATATTTTCTATCTTCCTATCATTTAAAATTTCCGTAATTAAAGAAATCAACTCATCTGCCGGCACATTTCGAGGATTCATTTCAACTTGACCAAAGGAAGTAGTATCAAGAGTAGCCTTTAAGCTTTCAACGTTTGTTCTGAAGTTATCTTTTTCTATATCTTTTGGGCGTTTTTTATAAAATTGTCTAACTGTTGCAAAACCCCGGAGGTTTCTAAAACCCATTCTTTGATATTTTGCCTTTCTATAATGAGTAAACCGTTTAAATATTTCTCTTCCTGCTTTTTTTCTACCTTCCCATTTTTCGATATTTTCTTTTACAGTAGGAGAAGAAAATATAATAAATTGTAATCCCGTCCCTTCCGGAAAATTTCCGGAAGTATAAAGTTGTTCTATAATTTCTGTTAATTCGTTTTCTACTTTGGAGTCAACGAGCTCTCCGGGTAGTAAATTAAACTCAAAGATAGCTCCGAGGCTAATCCCTTCTCCAGTAGTATCAGACAAAACATAAACTTCTCGTTCTTTGTCGTACGCAATATAGGGAAGAAAAGAAGAAAAGGGAACTCCCTTATCGAGGAGCGCATTCCATGCTCTGACAGAAATTCCACTATCCATATTACGTTTATTCTCCTGTGCCTACATTGTTAATCCACTTTGACTTCTCTACCAAAACAAAAATAAAGTGCGGGCCAACGGTAATCGAATCATTAAGAGTATACCCAGGCAACCATACTTTTAGTATTCTGTCTTTTTGCCTCATTGGATAATAATTCGGGGTAAAAGGAGGATTTACGTTTATAAACTTTACCTCTTTATCTTCTTGAATTAAGTGTTGGTGTATCCCCAAAGTACTTATTTTCGCATGTTTCCCGCTACAGCCAATAAATATTAGTGAGAATGCTACCAATATACCTATTATTTTTTTCACGATTTACCTCCTGTCTGTTGTGCTTGGAAAGGGACTTCTTTTAGATCATTGATAAGAATAACATCGATTATAACTCCAGGTTCGATGCAAACGACGGGTCTTATCTCTTCTGCTTTTTTCATATATCTCTCTGAAAGCTGGCTTGCGGCTTGTGATATACCGGAAGCAGCTGCTACTTCCCAAATCTTAGTGGAATCTATTTGGCTTACTTGATACATTCCTCCGGAAGTAGGTACTGTTGTAGTTAGCCTACCCGCAGCTGCCACAGCGTCTCCTACCCCACCGATAAACGAAGCCAGGAGAGACAGCCCTAAGAAAGACCCGTCTCTCTGCATTACCTTTCCTTGAACCCCATATGTCCCATCTCTAGCGTCTGTTGCGAATCCTTTTACAGGAAGAGTTTTAACCTGACCGTCTTTTAGGTAGAGAGCTATGCTTTGCAGTCTAACGTATACTCTCGCGCTTGAGATATCTCCCAGTGCTTCTCCTATGACAAAACTATACAATACAATATCGTTTATTTCTCTTTTTGTTTCATAAAGAGGACCGACTATTTCTAAAAGAACAGGGTACGAGTTTCCTTCAGTTGCGTATACTCCTGTTAATAGAACTGCTCTCGCAATGCTCCCTGACGGAGAGATAATAGAAGCATAGTCAAAAGCCGTAAACTCTGTCGTTGAATCCGCGTCGTTTTTCGAAGATCCTTTTTCAAAAATAATTATTCCTTTTTCTTTTTCTATACCATACCCGGAGTTTTCTTGAGGCAATTGAGTTCCTCGAGGCTGATATCCTGGTGTTGATTGTGTTGGAGTAGGGGTAATAGGTTTGGATAACTCACCTTGAATTAATTTAAAGTTTTCTTCCATTGTTTTTCTCATCTGAGCTATCTCTTTTTGGAATGCTTCTTGCCCCTCTTTTACCTTTTTGATTTCTTTTTCATTTTTTTTAGACTGATCGGTAACAGTTTTAATCTTTCCCGCAGCATCCATTATCCATTCTTCATAATCAAGTTCCGTTTCTTCAAACTGGCTTTGAATCCCCACTTTTCTCCTTTCGGGTTGTTCAATTTCTTTATTTGTTGTTGTATTCGGAGAGAACACCGAAAAAACCAATACAAGAAAAATAAACACCGCGATTCCCAATAAAAGAAATTTTAAATTGCGTTTATTTTTACTTTCTTCAGTTGTCTCCGGCATTTTCGTTGCTCCCTTTTGAGGAGTCCCAAATCTCCTTTTAAAATCGTCGAAGAATCCCATTATTCGTTCTCCTTTATTTCTTCAATTAATCCTTTTGGATTATATTCCAAAATAACATATGCAGTCGACGAAAGAGTGTCCCACAAACTAGGAGAAATAGCGACAGCTACAGTTCCGGGGGTATATAAATCTCTTTCTTCGTGTTTTGTATTGAGCGGAATTTCCAAGCATGTATATCTATCTCCTATCAAAGCAGATTTTACTTTGGCACTCTTATAATAAACTTTCTCAGTCTTAATTCTATTATAGCCTGGTATAAGCTTGTTGTTGTACATATGTGCCAAAATCGAAGAGATTTCTTTGTACACCGGTATTGACTTCCTTTGTGTTTCCCTCTCTGCGAATCCTTCATCAGGCGGGTAGATTTCATATTTTGCTGGCGCCATTTCCGAGAAATAAAATTCAATAGGTATACTATAAGTCCTTGTTAAGAAAAAGACTCTTCCTTCTCTTTCAGGTCTTATAAACGCAGCCCTCCCGGTGTATTCCACATCTATTCCGTTGCCTACAATAACCTTTTCAATGCTCTCCGTAAATTCTATTTGAGTTATTTCGTCTTTTTTGACTTTTATGTGTGGGGATCTATTCGCTATCTTCTCCGACCTTACGCAAATAGGTAAGAGTAAGGCCAAGAGGACGTTCATCCGTAGCATATGTCTTTGTAAGTCGCATTTCATAAACCCTCCCTTCGGTTGAAATTGGTTTATCTCCTATAATTTTCACAATTGTTCCGTAAAGTTTTACAACATAAGAATTTCCGGACTTTCTTGTCTGTATCGAGTCTGTAACAAATGATTGGGAAAAAGAAGTTCTTTTTACAGTTTGTGCGCTTCTGAGTTGTTCTTTCTTTAATTCCGGATAAAATCTTGGGTCAACATACTCCATTAACTCATTCATTCTTTGATCATAGTTCCCCGGATGAAAAGAAGCAAATAAATTACATAAATGTAGAGCAAAGCTTTTTACTGTTATCTCTGGAAGTTCCCCGGGAGCTATCTTCATCCGTCCTGCTGCGCCTGGGATTACCAATACTTTTTCTTCCCTTGTAGCAAGCTTAAAAATAAGTATGTAGTTTAGCGAAAGCAAAACCAACAAAACCCATATTATTTTTCTTAGATTTTGATTGCTAAAATCTAAGTTCTTCCATACTTCCCAAAATTTCTCGGCTTTCATATTTACTCCTCAAAGTGTTTAATATGAGGTGGTATTAAACCCGGAAAGGGAACACCAATTCTGTACAATAAATGCATTAAATACCCCTCTGGTTTTCCGGATTTTATTCTCTTTATAGTAAAAGACAAAAACCCGCCCAAGATTAACCCAATAAAAAGTAGATCCATAAGATACAACAACAAAAAAGGACCTAAAAAACAGATAAACTCGTCAGGTTCTAATCCAAATACAGTAAGTTTGGCGTCTAGAAACCGGCTTTCCATTTTAACCTCTATTGAAATAGGAAGTTTATTATAATTGGGGCAACCGCTATAATAAACGCACCAACAATAGACATTATACCCATTTGCATATTACCCAAAAATATCGATATAGCTCCGACCACAAACCCTAACGCAGCGATAGCTTTTCCGAATGCTCCACCTAAAAGGGCTATTACCTTAGTCCATAATGTTTCCATTTCAGTTGTTTGAGCAAACAAAGCCCCTGTTAAAGCGAAAAAGGTACATAATAGCCATACAGAAATAACGGCTATTCTAAGAACTCTCTGGTGTTTTTCAATAAATTGTCGTATTTTTACCATATTTTTTCCTCCTTTTTTTCGTGGTTTAATTTAATAATTCCAATACGCCCCAAAAACAGTGAGTCTGGAATTACTCTCTCCGGAGAGAGCCGATTCCCCAACCTGACGAGTTTATTTATTCTTTTTTGAATTAACTCTTTATTCCTTTCTTTGTCGCCGAGTGGATCCGCAGATACAAAAGCGTCTCCTAAGAAATTTAGTTTGATAGGCACAGTGTCTCCTGGCTCAAAATAATAAATTTCATAGTTGTTGATATAATTGGTTTCTTTTATAGTTACGGTATCGATCTCTAACGGCATATATACGTTAAGAGGATATATGCTTAACAACTGTTCTCTTATACTTTTTGTTCTTTCTCTTTGTTCTCCCGTTAAATCCACATACCAATCTCCAAATGCATGAATGTAAACACTAAGAAAGCATAGTAACATCATTTTCGCCTCCTACGTTTTTATCTTCTATTTTCGCGGGAATAAATTCTTCCGCGACTTCTTTGTATTCTTTGTATTCAACTTTTGTTTGATATGGAGCGTACGGACCGACTTTAAAAATAAAATTCAAATCCTCTAAATTAGAAATTTCTGCAGGCAGATATAATTTCTTTATCTTCTCACTTTCTTTATAATAGTAGCCATCTCTCATGTCCGCTGTTCCTTGTGAGAGAGACTCGTCCAATTCTTTTTTCTCCTGCTCTCCCAACCATTCTGATATGTACTTTGCGCTTTTTGTCTCAGAGAGTCTAAAAATTGCTTTGGTATTAGCATTGTTAAAAATCGACGCTGCTCCCGCCTCGTAAATTCTTTCTATCTGAGTAAAGTCCTGTGCGGATATTAAAGGGCAAGACCCTTTAGAGCGTCCTTCCGCGAGTAACCTCTCTAAACTTTCAAGTTTACACAAAGAAGGGAACTCATCTATAATAACAAAAATTCTTCTGTTTATATCATCCGGAAGAGAAAGTATTTCCTTAAATGCTAAATCAAGAAATAAAGTATTAAGCCCTCTAAAACTTTCAACGTTTGCGGGATTAATGATAAAAATTCTCCGTTTATCTTCTTTGTCCTGAATGTAGTCTCTCACAGAAAACTTACCTCCTTTTGAAGCTGAAGAAAGAAGAGCTTTATTCCTGAAATAGTTCGCGTACTCTGTATAACTAGCAAAAATAGAAGTTGCCGTTTGGCTCCGGTCAGATATATAACCTTCGATCCTAGAAACCAAATCTTTAAATTCTTTTAATTCTTCAAAAAGCTTTTCTTTAGTGTTAGTCTCGAACATAAAATTCGCTAAGTGAGTAAAATCAGCGTTTACCTCTCTCCTCCGGACTGCTTCAACAACAACTTCAATAATATCTCTTGCCGAATTATACCAAAATTTTGACCTTGGGTCGTTTATATGAGGAACAATAGAAGACGCTATACTATCTATATCTTCATCTGTTTTAATTTCCGAATAAATATTCCAATCGACGTTCCTGGCGTCTAAGAAATTTAAAACTAAATCCCCTTCGCGATAAAATTTCTGTAAGAACTCTCCTTTACGATCATAAATTATACATTTATCATTTTGCAATGATTGAATAACCTCTCTAACCAATACTGACTTCCCTGTCCCCGCGGCACCCAAAACTAGTATTCCCCTGTTTTCGTAATCCTCGGGGATTGTTACATCTCCTATCGGAATTCTACCTTGTTTTAGTCGCTTTAAAGTTTTCTTGTCCGCTTTCCTTGAACCTCGGACAACCTCTTCCGTCGCGACATTCGATTTTCTAACTAGTGCCACTGTGCCTATAATGCCAATGACAAAACTAGCTAAAGAAGTTTTTATAAAAAGGATTTTGAAGTAATTAAATACAGGAGCCATAATCGCAGGCTGATTTGTCCCAGTAAACCAATTTTTAAACCAAAGAAGGACTAAATGAAAGTTATGATTATACGTAGCGGAAAATAGAATATTAAACCCTTGGAAAATTATAAAAAACCCTATGGTTAAACCAAACAAAAATTTAAAAGAAAATTTTACGTTTTTTCTTACAAAAGCAATATCTATCGAAAGTTTTTCTATTCTTTTGCTGAATAAGCTTTTGGGCATTTTATCTCTCCTTG
>CAZRYJ010000083.1:0-8883 GCA_964604245.1 uncultured bacterium
GAAATCACTCAAGAGGGAGAAAATAGTCGGCGATTTTGCCTTCAGAACATTATTCGTTTCCTTTGCTATCTCATTCATAACAACTCCTTTTTTATTCTTCCTAATTATTTAAGGGGGATTTTTGATTAATAGTATTTTAAGTCCTTAAAAAAGCAGGACCACAAAACCCATACGAATAGATAAGGATTCTTCTTCTTTTGTCAAGGGGAAATTTTACAAACAACCTATCCCCTATTTCTAACCACAAGATTTCACAAGATTAACACAAGATTTTTTTGTCTTATTTCTCTTATATTAAACCTGGTTAATACTATCTGATTTTGTTGGCGCGTTAGTATGTCTTTTTAACTGCTAAACCAATTAAAATCTCGTGTAAATCCAGAACAAATCAAAATATTTGGGGAAGTTGGGTAATCTGCTGAAAATCTGCCTGCCCTGTAGGGAGGAACGACTGTACCAGGGTGTAATCTCGTGATTAGAAAAGTGAGGTGTTGTCTGAGCTCTGTAGTACTGTCAGCCAACTTTTTATTTTTTTTGTAAAAAAAATATCTCATTTGATTTTGTTTCCCTTGACTATTTCCCCAATTATTCCTATGATTCTTATTGAGGGAATTATAAATCCATGCAGAAGAAAACAGATAAGGAGCTTTATGATAAGACTTCTATGGAAGGACATATATACGAAGGCAAATGGGGGGTTGTAGTATTTGCTCTTGGATTGGTACTGCTGTGGTGCGGATTTTGGCTTTCCGGGTTCCTCCCGCAAAGGTTCAGTCCAACGACATTTACAAAATTATTCTCGTATATAGGTATTTTGACCGGTTCAGGAGCTCTCTCGGTCGGATATTTTTCTTATCCCAGAATTCACAATTTAAAAGTTTTCCTTGCAGGTCATCTAACCGGATTGTCTGTTCTGGCTTTTTCTTTTTTTAGTACTGCCGGAATTTTTTCCCTGCCGGCATCGGGTAGTTTTATCCCGGGTATTTATCTTACGATGCTTATAGGGATTCTTATCTGTACCCTGCTGCCGACATTTTTAAAGTATAGATGGACAAAACGGATTACCATTTCAGCATTAATTATCGAAATAATTTTTCTCTATCTCTTCTGGAAAGCACCTTTTAAAATGGCTTCCCTGGAATCTCTTCGTAAAAACAATTTTAACCTATGGTTGATACTTATTCCCGGTATATTAGCACTTTCAACTCTAGTTGTTTCCATATTCGTATTAAAACGCCAATTTTTTCTCGGAGGAGTACTGGGAGGAATGGCTTTGTTCTTCGGCGGTGGCTGGTATTTCGGTAACTTAAGGGCAGAAATTCTTCTTTTCGATTCTTACATATTTGCCGTAGCTCCGCTTTTTCTCGTAATCGGAGTTTTTATACATTGGCTGGCAAGGATGGAACACAGGGCATCCTATGACCCCCTGCTCCGGGTTTATAACCGCAGCCACTGTGAACGCATCTTTGACGAACAAACCAAGGTTGACACAACCCCACCTTTTGGAATTGCTATTATTGACATTGATCGGTTCAAAAACGTAAACGATAAATATGGTCACAGAGCCGGAGATGAAGTATTGATACAGTTAGTTCGAATATTAACAAATGAAATAGTACCTGACGGTATTGTTTGCCGCTACGGCGGAGAGGAGTTTGTGATATTTTTTCCTCATCAGAGTACAACAAAAGTCAAGATGATTATGGAATTAACCAGAAGAACTATTCAAAAAGCCTCTATAAAAGCCGGAAAAAAAAGAATAAAGATTACCATATCTGTCGGAATTTCCCATCGCCAAAACCCTAATCAAACATTACATAAGGTCTTCAGGATCGCAGATAAAGCCCTTTACAGAGCCAAGAAAGAAGGCCGAAACCAGGTTAGGTTTAGCAAAACCGAATGACAAATGGGACGCAGATTTACGCAGATTCTCAGGATTTGAAATACCACTCCCAACCCCCAGATTATCTCATACAAAGAGACAGAGAACACAAAGCTCCACAACCCAAATAGCAACCACGAGATTACACAGATTAACACAGATTTTCAATGTTTTTTTAACTAATTCACTAATTAACTGATCCGAAGGATCCTATTCTTAACACCTATTCTCTTTTATAGAATACTCTCCAGTTCAATAAACTTCACTTTCTTGTCCTTTTCGAGTATCTCCCTAACCTCTTCCTTCGCAGAGAAGTAAATTATCTGCCAGCCTGACTTCGAAATATCTTTTAACATCTTCATTAAGACTTTCAACCGGTTACGGCTTGCCTTTACAAATGGATCATCAAGAATAAAGAACCCCTTTTCCTCCCCAAACAATTTTTCTCCCAGAGCAAGTCTTATCGAAAAATACAACTGATCATAGGTTCCGCCCGAAAGCTGCCAGGGAGAAAGCGTTACATCATTCTTTCGAATCACCTCAATCTTCTCTGATTTTTCTTCAAACTCCACACCCGTATAAAACCCTCCTGTCATTTTGGAAAAATATCTTGAGACCGGACTTTTTTTACCGAATTGCTCTCTTATTTTTGTCTTCTCTTCGTTTGCTATCTCTTCAAATATTCCAAGCGAAACCATTGCATCTTCCTTCATAATTTCTTTTTCTTCGATAAACCCCTGGACTTTCTTTTCGATATTCTCAAGGTCCCTGGATCCATGACAGCGAAGATCTGCATCAATAAGAATATTATTTGCTTTCTTTTCTACTTCTTTAAACCTTTCACTCAAAATATTTGCCTTCCCTTCGGACTCACCGAGTTTCTCTCTCGAAAGCGAGATTTCTTTGCTCAAATTATCATATTCTTTCTCATTAAACTCAACATCTTTTGACTTGTCTTTAAAATATTTTAACTCTTTGATTTTTTCTCTTCGGTTTTCATCTCCAAGAATTTCCTTTAACACCCTTTCTTCCTTTTCTATCTCTCTTTCTAGATTTTCTTTTTCTCTTAAATTTTCACTGAAATCCTTCAAATTAGTAACGAAGGTCACCTCTTTTATTTTTTGAATAATTTCGGCATTTTGTTCCTTTTTTCTCTTAAGTTCAGGAATTGTTTTTTCTCGTATTTCCAATATTTTGTTATTTAAAGTTCCTGCCTCCACTTTTTTTATATTGATATTTCCTTCCTTTTCCCCGAATTTCAAAGAGAACGTCTCAACCTCACCTAAGAAATCTTCTATTGTTTCTCCCTTGATTCCTAATCCCGCCAGATCTATTTTTAATTCTGCGAAATTTTTTCCAAATAGAGCTCTATTCCTCCTTAATTTCAACTGCAAAAATATCAAGGTAAGGAAAAAAACAAAAAAGATAAAGGTCAATATCATAAACACCGGTATTTGTTTAAGAATCAAACCTAAAATAGAAAGAGCAAGAATGGCAGAAACTATAAGAAAATACTGCCGGTCTACTAACATAAAAGAACTTTCCGATGAGTTTTCTATCTGTCTGTTTTTAAGGTCCGTTAGCCGGGACCTTAGGCCATCTATTTTTTCTTTCTTGTTTTTTGTAATCTTAAATTCACTTTCCTTTTCCTTTAGATCGTCTTCTATATCTCTTATCTTAGTTTCGCTTCCCTTTAATACTTCGTTTATCTCTATAAATTTTATTTCTGCCCTTTTTATTTCCCTTTCCGCATCTCTCCATTTGATAAAATCCTCCCCGAAAAAAACCGATAAATCTTCGAGGGCTTTTCTTCCGTCGTCTATTTTACTAAGTGCGGAAGCTACGCTTTCGTAGGAAAGTCTTTTCCTTGCCTCCTCTAATTTCCTTCGAAGAATTTCCTTTGTTTTTATTTCATCAAAGAGGCGAACCCATTCTCGCTCAATTTCTTCGATTCGCTCTTCTTCTATTTCACTTTTAAGAGATTTTATATCTTCTAAAAGCTTTCCGGCGTCTTCCATTCTTATTTTTAGATGGCCATCTTCTTTTCTATTCGAAAAATCTCCCCCGGGAGTTAACGCTGAAATTTCTAAGATTTTTTCCCTTAAGTGGTTTATTCTGTTAGTCTGAAGACCGGTCAGGCGGTTTGTGACCTCAGCGTAAAAAGAAGCTTCAGGCTCGATGGAGAGATCGCTGTTTCTAATTATAAAGATATTTCTGCACTCAGTTGATGTGATAGAGACAATATCATCAAGATGGATTTTTCTACCAAGTTTCTTCTCTTCACCTTGCCTTTCTAAAATAATATACCCATCAACTTCCTCATCGACCCTGTTGATATTTTTGAAATCTTTTATCTTTTTTCCCAGAAGAAGTTTTATTAGTGCTTCTAAAGTTAACGTTTTTCCCGTTTCGTTAACACCGTAAATCAAGTTAAACTCACTCAGATTGATTTTCCCTCTATCGGGAAGCGGACCATAGTGAGTAATCTGGAATTCTTCTATTCTCATTCTTCACTCTCGAGCATACTTTTAATTAAAAGCCTTCTTATTTCTTGCTGTCTTGGAGATTTTAATTTTTCTAGTTTTCCAATAAAGGCTTTAAACAATTCATCTTCGGTTAATTGTTTTATACCTCTCACTCTATTTTCAATTTCAAGGTTTTTAAATTTATCTTCCAGTTCTTTAATTTTCTTATGAATTTCTTCCTCTTTCTCTTCTGTATATCCGCTGAGCGAAAGCAAAACTCTAACCTTCTCCGGAAGCTCTTTCACTTTTTCCTTAATCTTTGTTATTGTTTTCATTGTATCCCCGGGGTAAACAGAAAGCCTGATTTGTTCGTAGTAAGGAGTATCTATGGGATACTGCGAAGGAGTGCTTCCCACTTCGAAAAGATTAACCGATCTCTTGCCGGTTTCCTTTCTTGTTATTGAAATGGGCGAACCGGGATATACGAAAAAACCTTCCGATTCGAATTCGTATACCTGAAAATTTGTATGGAAATGCCCCGCAAGAACGTATTTTAAATTTAAATTGCTTAAAAAGGAAAGCCGTACACCCATATAATTGATTTCTTCATCGCCAAAGTCAGAACCCGAAAAGGAGTGATCGAGAAGTTCTCCGTGAAAAAGAAGGATATTTGTTTTATTTTCAACTGCAAGGTCTTTTATCTTTCTTAAGTTATTTCTTACTTCTCCGCTGGTAATGTTCTTAAATGGAAACCCAAAAAATCTTAAATGTTCATATTCAAGCGGCTCAGTTAAACTTCTTATTATTTTTACTTTTTCTCCGAGAAAAGAATCTACTCCAAAAGCGTTTTCGTCATGATTCCCCGGAATAATAATAAATTCATACTCTACATTATTTAGAAGAGGTCTTATTTCCGGATAAAGTTTGACAAAACTCCCCTTTTCATCAAAGAGATCTCCTGAGATTACAAAAACATCTATTTTTTCTTTTGAGCCGACTTCAAGTAATGATTCAAAAGTTTTCCAGGAATCGTCCTCGTATTCTTTAATGTGAATATCAGAAGTATGAAGGATTTTCATTCTACCAGAGTTTTTTAAGTCGAACTCCTTTGTAGTAATGGCTTAATATTCTTCTATAACTGTATCTCTCTTTTGCCATTTCCATCGCACCATATTGGCACATACCCACACCGTGCCCATAGCCTTTTCCGGAGACTACAATTTGACTGCTCTTTACCTTTATCTGAAACATCAGAGATTTCAAAGAGCCTCTGTAATCACTAAAAAGTCTCCTGATTTGATCTTTTTCAAGATAAAATTTTCCAATATCCGTATTAATTTCAATGACCCTCACTCTATTTGTTCTTGTCCTTTTTGTAATTCTAATCCACTCTATCTTGTTAGGTGTCTTTCCGAAGAAGTCGTTGATTTGTTTCCTTATAACCTCGAAAAATTCTCTTTTATCATAGACCCTTTCCCAGCGGTAGTGAGGAGAAAATCTGCAGAAATCTTTTCTGTCCCACCCGGAATCCCGAACAGATCGGAGATACGGGATTCTCTTTCCTATCCATATGTTTTCGTTGTTCTCGGTAATTCCCCCACAGGTAGAAGAATATTTGGCATCTATTATTTTTCCGTTGTAGATTCCGACAATCCCTCTGGTAGATTCAACAGCTTTATCAATCACCTTATCCGTTTTACTTACTCCTCCATAAACCTGATCCCATATTGTAGTGCTGATATCAAATGGTTCATTCGGCTTTCGGTGTGCCATAACAAAGGATCTCGCAGCAACTGCCTGAGCTTTTAACGCTTCTATCTGATTCTCCGGGAGATTGCCCATTTCGAAAGGTATAACCCCTTTCAAATAATCTTCGATTTTAACATGGTTGACTATTAAAACGTCACCAAACTTAGATATTTCTATAACTCCCGGATAGACTTTTCCATCGATCTTTACGAATCTTTTTGTAGACTCTACAGAAATAGGAAATTTGGCATCCTTTATACTTCCCTCAGGAGTAATGATTTTTAAAGAAGGGTTGAAATACAAAGATATCCGACCCGATACCGTTCCATTCTTATCTCCGGTTTTAATCTTGATCTTTGAGTCAGACGTTAATTCGATACTCGTGGGATTCTTGAGTAATAATATCCTTACTATCGGCTCTTCCTGAATTTTTCTCGTTGGAACAACCATAGGGGTACAGGATATTATAAACAGCAAAAGCACAAAAAATAATTTAGCTATTGATTTCATTTATCACCTTTTCTATTTCCTTATAATGAGTTCCTTTCCAGAAAATCCTGCCGCACTCGGGACATCTTTTGAAATCGTTATGACTTTCAAAGATGTAAGCAGGTACGCCATTTTTCACAGTCTCTTTTTCTACTTCTTCTGTTTCTACATTACAAACAGGACAGCGAGAAAACGGAGATTTTATTTTTACTACATTTGTTATTTGTTTCAATTGGTCAATCAGATGCTCGGATGCTATTAACATAGCATCGTCGTATTTCTCTGCCAAAGCTTTAGATCTTGTTAAAATAGTACGTCCTTCCTTCCTGCTGTGATATATTATAGTTTTGCCATTTGTGTTTCTATAATACAAAGTATCAAATCCCAATAACCTCATCCATTTTGCAAGCCGTCCCAGCATAAAATCACATATAAATCCGGGGGTTTGCTTAATAAAAACCTCCTGCTTCGCCTAACATACCGCCAACCATAGCAATACCAAATATTATAAACCATATAATACTAAAGAAAATTGAGACCAATGTAAGTACACCGGAAAGGACAAAAAATGTTTTCAGAGATTCAAACATGCTGCCCAGAGAATCCACTTTTCCATCAGCGACTTCTCGACTACTGTTTGCAATTCTTAAAAGAATAATTCCAATCCAGATAGGAAGCCATGCCACAATTATACCGACTATCGACAATGCGTAGAAACCCCCGGCAATGATTGCCGATATTCCCAAAAACCTTATCCAACCATTCATATCCTTAGACCTGTTAATAATTTTTTCTTCGACAGCACTATCTAACTCCATAAACCCTCCTTTTCGATATGATAAGAAATCTTGTTGATTAAGTCAAGTATTTTTTTACCCCACCACCCCACCAAATTTTGAACCACAGAGCACACAGAGATACAAAAAACTCACAGAGAACACAGAGAAAAAATATATAGTTGTTTAAAACCCAACCCACAACACAAAATTATTCTATTTGCTCAATAAAATCTAAAAAGCTCCGAATAGAATCGAA
The DNA here is from genome assembly GCA_964604245.1 of uncultured bacterium. Lineage (GTDB taxonomy): Bacteria > Hydrothermota > UBA3072 > UBA3072 > UBA3072 > JAFGHJ01. The sequence continues at coordinate 7,621 of CAZRYJ010000083.1, forward strand.
TCTAAAAGCCTTATAGCCGAATTCTTTTGCCCTATCCAGGACTCTTTGTTTATCATCGACGATAAGGATGTTTTCTGCCGGGAGTTTGATTCCCTGGTATGGTATTCTATAAAATTCATCGTCATATTTTGTATAACCCCTATCATAAGAAATAAATTTATAATCAAAATGTTGTAAAAAATTGTATTTCTCATCAACTTCATAAATCCAGTTTGTCTGGTCCGAAAAAATGCCCCATTTGAATTTATCTTTTAATTCAATTACGACATCCATTACCTCTTTTCTGGGAACAAAATTATCGAGCATCAGACTGCGACAGCCCATTAAATTCTCATCTATATCGAGCTCTTTTGCTATTTCCTGCCAGAATTTTTCTTCCGGACCCTTACCCCTTATGTATCCACTTCTCCTTAATGCTTTTACCGCTACTATTTCATGCATCTCATCATAGCCCTTGCCGTAAATTTTAGAAAGGTGTAGTACGCCAAGTCGAAATCCCTCAGGAGAGATTACTCCCCCGAAGTCAAGTAAGATTACTTTTATTTGATTCGAATCTATCATAATTACCATCCTTCCGGAACAGGATCTTCATCAGGGTATTTGTTTCTTAGTGGTCTTCCCGGGAATCCAAATTTATCGTTGCCATACATAAATTCAACAACCAATGAATCATGAGGAGTAAGATGTGCATATTGTGGAGGATCGTTCATAACACTTTGCTTTTTATTACTATCATGTAAACCAAGTGCTCCTCCCATTTCATTCCACACATATTCAGCAGTTACAGTATTGTTTAAATGCATGCTTCCAGCATTATATACATCAGGGTCTCCTGAAACAGAGCCTCCAGTTCCACCAGGAGTTCTGGGATCATAATAAACCCATATTGTGTCTTGTGATAATCCATCAGTATGGCGGTTCATTAATGAAACATAATCGCCGCTAACAGTTCCTTTTGTTAGGGCATTAGCAGCAGCTGGCGCATTGTCTAAAGTTAAATTTATTGTGCTTTGGTTAAATCCTGTTGTGTCAATAGCAATTACTGCATCTTTTCCCCATTTTCTCAAACCACCTAAATTTTGTCTCCATGTCATCTCTTCAAAACAATCTATATTAAATATAGTTGTATCATTTGTAATCATTGTCTCATATATATTGGTTGTATCATCTGCTAAATCAACCAATCTATAGGTTATTCTCTGCCAGAAATCTGAATGATTGAAAGTAAATTCCAAACTATCTAAATCACTTCTTTCTGAACTT
>CAZRYJ010000084.1:0-8846 GCA_964604245.1 uncultured bacterium
AATTTAATTTATATAAGAAATATAAAAAAGCGCAAGGGGGTATTTTTAAAATCTACGAAACACACCAAAAACACTAAACTTTAAAAAATAATTTTACCACAGAGTACACAAAGAACACAAAGCCACGCACCACACCCAATTTAATTATGTCTATTTTAAAACCACCCCACAACACCTAAAAAATTAGACGGGATTAACAAGATTAACAGGATTTTTTATTTGTTTTTTTCCTATTCAACTACTCAACGATTCAACAATTCAACCGATCCGAAGGGATCACCAATAATTTATTCCCTTCGTCAATCACCCTCAGTTTTCCATCCCCACGTTTTGCTCGCTCAAAAATCCATTCATTTGGATTCGTAACCGGAATAAACCCCCCGGGTTTTATCTTTTCTGCCGGCAACTCGGAATACAAATAAAGTTTAACTTTCTGCTGAAGCATCAACTTCAAAACCCTGTCTGTCTTCCATAGATATAATTCAAAATTCTTATCTATCCAATCCGTTGCGTCAGTAAGAGGCATTTCCCGTAACCTTACAAGATTATCCCAGAACAGAACTTTTGATTTTGCACTTGTCGCAAGGCCCCTTACCTCAAGAGGTTGGTTGGGGCTACCCACACATGGCGCTATGATAAGAGCTTCCCCTCCTTCTTTAATTGCATACTTCAAAGCCATATCAAAACAATTTTGGACACCATAGATTGCGTTGCACGCGGGCGGTCCTCCCGGTGAAATGACAACATATTTGGTACGAGGTAAGTTAAAAGAAGCCAATTTATCGACCGCTTTTGTCATCTTCACAGAAACCTTATCCGGATTTCCCGCGACTATCCACTCGATTGTCAATTTGGTAGAAAACATATCCAAAAGAAATACAGGAACATTTTCTTCCTTTAGCTTGCCATCCCGCAGGATAAATCTCTCGGATAATTTTCTGACATCTCTATTATCTTCTGCAAATGGGTTTTCTTTTCTTAACTCATCCTTATGATAGATAATCCGTCCCGCGGCGCTCAGATTATGTTTCAGCGCGTGTTTATGAGTCGAGGCTATAGTATTTCGGGAACAAAGACCAGGGCAGAGTTGTTTATCCACTACACTGTACCCGTTCATATAGTGGTATTTGGATTCATGTGCGTAAATTCGCAACGTTGTTTCAAGCCATTTTTTAGAAACTTCTGCATCTGTGCCCAGGGAGGTTTTACCCAGGTTAACATAATTCTCACTATCACATTCATTTACAATAACGTTAACTTTATGATCAAGGTCTTTTGATATTTTTTTTATTTTAGCAACGAGATTTTCGCAATAAACTTTTGGATCATGCGTTCCATTAGCGATAAAAACGTCTAATCGTTCCGGATTTCCTTTAAATATCTCATCCATCATTACAGAAACAATCAATTCCTGCAGTCCCGATCGAAATTCATCACTTATGACCAATCCTACTTTTTTACCTGCAACGATGTCCTTAACTCTCGGAGAATCGATAGGATTTCTAATGGCATTGACCATTTTTTCTTTCATTTCCGCTTCAGTCATCTTATTGGGGGACTTCTTGGTTCTAATTAGATCTCCCGCAAGGAAATCTTCGGGAATCGAAAGATTAATCTTTTCTTTACCGTAAGTTAGTTTTAGATCTTTGTTCATAACACTCACTTTATTATACTAAACCTTTATTTTATCTTTGTCAAGCTGTTTGATATTAGTTAATTCTTTGAATCTAAGCTGAATCGTTAAATGGTTGAGTGGTTAGGTGGAAAAACAGAAGCAAAATAAACTTTGTGTGCTTTGTGGTTTAATTTTTTTGGTGTTGGATGGGATTCTGTATTCTCACTTCCTGACTTCTGAATTCTTTCTTGCTCTGTGTTCTCCGTACCCCTGTGGTAAAATTAAAAAAGGGGTAGTTTCCTACCCCTTTTTTTAAAAAAAATTCTTATCTCAGAAGAACAATCTTCCTTACGGGATTTTCTCCTTTTCCATTCTTAAGAGATATGAAATATACATCGTTCGGCAGTGCATTTCCATTCAAGGTTACCAGGTGTATTCCTGCGGGTTTCTTTCCGGTGAAAAGATTTTTAACCATTATTCCCGCTTTGTTGTAAACCTTTAGGCTTATATCCTCTTCTGATTCTTCTTCCGGAATATAAAAACTTATGCTGAAGATATTTGTTGAAATGGATGGAAATACACTGAGCGGTAAGTCTGGAGTTACTTCTGTGTTATCTTCGATCCCCGACATGGATGTCGTTATAAAATCAGCTTCATTCCATCCGTTCGGACCTATCGACAGCCATCTGGAATACATTGCGTCATTGTAAGTTACAGGGTCATATCTCAGTCTGATTCTCCAGTGGTAGGCGGTTGCATCACTCAGACCGGTTACATCTTCCGAGATTTCTATTCCGCTTATATCTGTATCATACCATGAAGCGCTTTCGGAAAGAGATAGTCCATTGAATAATTGACCAAATTCCTTAACTTCACACTGCATTTTTACCTTTCCCCTTCCTGCCGGCGTTAACCCGAGTATACCAAGCCGAACACCCGAAGTTTCCGTTGCATTGCTAAGTTGAACTAAACGGGATCCATCAAGCGTGGACTGTGTGGGGTTGAGCCCGACTCCTCTTCCGTTGCCGAGATAAACAAATACAGCTCCTTCATTTTCTTCTCCGTTATCGTAGTAAGAAGCCCCCACAATCACATCCGAATATCCGTCTGCGTTTAAATCCCCCGCCGAAGAGACGGAAATACCGAATTCCGAGTCTTCCTGGTTAGATTCCGCTGTCCAGTTGGCAATCAAGGATAAACCGGAGTTACTTCCATGATATACAAAAGCGGCTCCTTCGTCATTTTCTCCATTATCATACATCCTGCCCCCCACGATCACATCCGAATACCCATCACCGTTCACGTCTCCCGCCGAGGAGACCGAGTAGCCGAACCATACGTATGCCTGATTAGGCTCTGCGGACCAATCGGCAGTTGCGGACAATCCGGAGGAACTTCCGTGATATACGAACGCGGCTCCTTCTTGCGATTCTCCATTACCGTACGTGAAAGCTCCAACGATTACATCCGAATATCCGTCTCCGTTCACATCACCCGCTCCGGAAACAGACCTTCCTAAGTGCGCGGCATACTGATTGGATTCGGCTGACCAGTTAACAGTCGCGGATAACCCGGAGGAACTTCCATGATATACGAACGCGGCTCCTTCATACTCTTCTCCGTTATCGTATCCATCAACCCCCACGACCACATCCGAATATCCGTCTCCGTTTACATCACCCGCCGAGGAAACCGAGTTGCCGAAGTATGCGTCTTCCTGATCGGATTCGGCAGTCCAGTCAGCAGTTGCAGAAAGCCCGGAAGAACTTCCGTGATATACAAATGCTCTTCCCTCATTCGTTTCATCGTTGTCGTAGCAGTAAGCTCCCACAATCACATCCGAATATCCGTCTCCGTTTACGTCTCCCGCCGAGGAGACCGAGCTGCCGAAATAGGCGCTATCCTGGTCGGACTGAACCGACCAATCGGCGGAGTCGGATAGCCCATGGAAACCTCCATAGTATCCAAAGGCTGCTCCCTCATCCTCTTCTCCGTCATCATAATAATACGCCCCCACAATTACGTCCGAATATCCGTCGTTATTTACATCTCCCGCCGAGGAGACTGAGTTACCGAAGAAGGCGTTTTCCTGATTTGATTCGGCTGTCCAGGTTGTAATACCTGTTCTTCCACTATATAAAAAAGCTCTTCCCTCATTCGATTGCCCGTTGTCGTACGCATAAGCCCCCACAATCACATCCGAATATCCGTCTCCATGTACGTCCCCCGCTGAAGAAACCGAGCAGCCGAAAGCCGCTCCCGCCTGATTGCGTTCTGTAGTCAAATAGGGAGAAGCAGAAAGCCCGGAAGGGTGTCCATGGTATACAAATACTTTCCCCTCATCAGTTTGTGGGTCGTCGTATGTATATGCCCCCACAATTACATCCGAACATCCGTCACCGTTTACATCTCCAGCCGAGGAAACGGAATGCCCTAAGCGAGCATAAGTTTGATTGGCTTCGGCAGTCCAGGCGGCAGTTGAGTCCAGTCCCGAATAATAACTTCCATAATACACAAACGCTGCTCCTTCTTCCGATTCTCCGTTATTGTAAAAATCAGCTCCCACAATCACGTCCGAATATCCGTCTCCGTTCACGTCCCCCGCTCCGGAGACGGAACAGCCGAAGCGTGCGCTTACCTTATTAGATTCGGCTGTCCAATAGACATAATTTGATAAACCGGTAGGCCTTCCACGATATAAAAAAGCTCTTCCCTCATTAGACTCTCCATTATCGTACCCGATAGCCCCCACAATCACGTTCGAGTATCCGTTCCCGTATACGTCCCCTGCCGAGGAGACCGAGTAGCCGAAGTACGCGTTTACCTGATCGGATTCGGCAGACCAGTCGGCAGTTGCGGAAAGCCCGGAAGAACTTCCGTGATATACGAATGCTGCGCCTTCGTTCGTTTCTCCATTATTGTAATGGTAAGCCCCCACAATTACATCCGAGTATCCGTCACCGTTTATGTCTCCCGCAGAGGAGACCGAGTTGCCGAAGTATGCACTATCCTGGTCGGACGCTCCTATCCAGTCTCCAGTCGCGGACAGCCCCGAGGAACTTCCGTGATATACGAATGCGGCTCCCTCATCTATTTCTCCATCGTCATAATGGTAAGCTCCCACAATCACATCCGAACATCCGTCTCTGTTTACGTCTCCCGCCGAGGAAACCGAGTAGCCGAAGTACGCGTTTGCCTGGTCGGATTCGGCTGTCCAGTCGGCAGTTGCGGAAAGCCCGGAAGAACTTCCGTGATATACAAATGTTCTTCCTTCATTAGTTTCTCCGTGATCGTACCTGTAAGCCCCCACAATTATATCCGAATATCCATCTCCGTTTATGTCTCCCGCTCCGGAAACGGAAAAACCGAAGTATGCACTATCCTGATCGGACTGCGCTGTCCAGTTGGCAGTTGCGGACAGCCCCGAGTGACTTCCATGATATACAAAGGCTCTTCCTTCATTCACGTGTCCATTATCGTAATAGTAAGCACCTATAATTACGTCCGAATATCCATCCCCGTTTACGTCTCCCGCTCCGGAAACCGAGCAACCTAAACGGGCACCGTCCTGATTGGACTGCGCTGTCCAGTTGGGAGAAATGTTAAGACCCCTGTCTTTTGCCGAAGTTGTTACATTTAAACTTTCGTTGGATGAATTGTCTGAAGTAATACTCGCAACAACTTTTATCGGATAGAAGATATCCATATCATCCAGTGAAACACTTAATTTGTTTTCATCTCCAGATAAAGAATAAAGTAATTCCTTACCGTTTGCGTCTTCAATTTTGTTTATCTGATAAATAATCTCATCTTCGTTACTGCGCAGTATAAATCTGTCATTCTCTTGAGAAACATCCAGATTTTCCGTTTCAACAATAAAATATATTCCTTCCGTTTCGTTTTTTTCTGCTATTATAATATTCTGCCGGATTCCGCTTTCTGAATTCGAAAACGAAATTTCTATTTCATTACCGGCGCATACAATATTATCCCCTTCAATCATAACATCTAAATCGCCGGAAATCTTTTCATCGTTATCATCACCTGTAACTGCAATGGATTTAATTTTAAAAATCCAGTTTTTTTCATCAGCAATCACTCTCGGGATAAGTTCCAACCCGTTTTCGTCGAAATACGCTCGAAGATTATTCGCTCTGTTCGCGAAGTGATATTTTGGAGCGTCGAATAATTCACCCTTATAATTAGATTCCTGTAATGACGGTTTGTATTCCTCTTCCTTGATACGCTCGATTGCCTCGCTAAGCCACGAACCGGAGATGTCCGTATTATTTTCCTCAGTCGCATATAAAAGAGCCGGACCAAACAAAAAAACGACTGAACAAAAAAATAGTAAAAAACCTTTCATAACAAACCTCCTTAAAATAATTATACGGATTTAAAAAATTCTGTAAATCCTTTTTTATCCTGTCCATCTGCGTTTATCTGCGTCCTGAAAGTTTTATCCCATCTCCACAAGAACAGTGTTCTCTTCCCGCATATCTTCAAAAGGAATAAAACTACCTTCAAGTTCTCTTCCGTTCAAGATTACTTTCTTTACGCCCTTCTCTACACCCGAATCGTTCTGAACTTTGATATTGAGTTTTTTCTTTCTAAATTCTCTGCTTACACTAAATTCTTTCCAGGAAGGTGGAATACATGGGTCAATCTTCAATCCCTCGTAGTCCGGCTGAATTCCAAGAATATACTGCGTAGCGGTATAATAAGCCCATGTAGCCGAACCGCTTAACCAGGGCAGGCGGGACGCACCGTAACGCGGACTATATTTACTGTGTGTATATTGACAATAAACGTACGGTTCGATTTGACGTATCTCAGCTTTTGTGTTAAATGCAGCCGGCATAAAAGCACGGCAATACTTGTAAGCTTGATCACCGTTCCCAAGAATTGTCTCGGCAGTTATAGCCCATCCCTGTGTATGACAGAAAATAGAAGCATTTTCTTTCATCCCCTTGTTGAAAAGAGACGCTTTTACAACTCTATGATCTGTTTTCTCGTAGGGAGGACTAACCACCATAATCCCATAATCGGTAGCAAGCCTCTCTCTTACCGCTTTCATTACTTTTTCACTCTGCTCTTTACTCGCGTGACCGCTTAAAACAGACCAGGATTGCGGGTTGAGCCAGAGGGATCCTTCTTCGTTTTCTTTTGAGCCGAATTTCATACCATCATACCTGAATGCCCGGATAAACCAATCCCCATCCCATGTATGCCTGTCAAGATTCTCATCCAGGGTTTCAAGGTGAGGTTTTGCCCACTGTACCTCATCAGTTCTATTAAGCATATTACAAACATCAATATACGTTTGTAGGGCATAACGAAGTTGAAAAGCGACAAAAACGGTTTCGCCTTCATAGCCGAGTTCAAGACAGTCATTCCAGTCCGCATACAAACCGCAGGGAAGCCCATGCGCACCCATATGATCCAGGCTAAATTGTATAGCCTGCCGCATATGTCCGAGCACCTTATCCTCACCCTTATCCGCATAAGGGAGAACTTTATCATAGAATGAAATATTACCGGTTTCCTTTACGTACGCCGGAATAGTATTAAAAAGCCACATGCAATCATCCGACCGATAATCTTCCTTATCGGGAGGTTCTTCTTCTCCCGGATTGTGAGCCCAGGGTTTAACAACAGGCATAGCTCCGCCCGAAGAGACCTGACCCGTTATCATAAGTTCTAACCGTTTGCCTGCTTCCTCCGGAATTAAATGCAATACACCTAAAATATCCTGTACCGTATCACGATAACCCAACCCATCGCGTTCACCGCTATAAACAAGACTGGCAGCTCTGGACCAGGTATAAGTCATAAGACAATTAAATGGATTCCACATATTCATCATACTATTAAATTCGCCATCTGGTGTCTCGACCGTAATCCCTTCCAACCGGGTATGCCAGTACTTTTTAACCTTGTCGAATTCATCGTGAACCTTATTGATATCTTCAAACTCCAGAACTGCTTTTTTCCCTTCTACAGCTGCTTTTCCTATTCCCATAATTACCACCAGTTCTTTGGATTCTCCCGGCTCCAAATCGACATCGATCTGCAACGTACCGCAACCATTATCTCCTTTGGCAAGAGAATTCTCGCATTCTCCTTTTTCTACGATTAATGGATTGTGATAAGAACGATAAGGTCCGAGAAAAATGTCGCGGTCGGTATCATAGCCGGTAACCTCGGCGCCTGCCACGCCAAGAAACGTATGCCTGTTGCCATCGTGATTTTCTAAATCACTACTGGAATCATCCGGAAGCAACACATTGATACCATGATCGATTATGTTATCTACCACATCCATACCGAGAATAGACTGAGTATATTGAAGATTAACGGAATCCTGCAACATAAACCAGTTGTTGGCATATTCTACAAAAGTAAACAGTCTAAGATTACGCTTTTTAGCATCCAGATTTGTGACTTTAAACAGCCAGCACTCAAAATAACGGTCCAACGGCACAAAATAAGTCGTTTCGGTTTTTATTGCCGAATATTCAGAGGATATTTTTGTATAAGCAGTTCCGTGCCGGCATTCCGATTTATATTTATCAAGTGATTTACCCACAGGCTGCCATGAAGCAGACCAGAAATCCTTACTTTCTCGGTCATGAATATAAATGTACCGCCCGGGTTGATCCATTGGAATAGAATTAAAACGAAGACGCATAAACCGTCCCTGAGCCGAAGATTTCAAAAAACTATAACCCCCGGCATTATTCGTAATTATTGCGCCGTATTCCGTAGAACCAAGGTAGTTGCTCCAGGATTTCGGCGTATCCGGGCGTTCTATAACATATTCTTTATTCTTATCATCAAAATACCCGAATTGCATTTTTTACTCTCTAGATCGGCTTATTGGGATGTGCTTTAATGTAGTCAATCAATTCATCCACCTGGGTAAAGGCAAGTGAACAAGTGGTATCGGCAGAGCCATAAAAAATGGCTATTCTTCCTTTTTTCGCGCAATGAAGTGTGGCACAGGGGAACGTGACATTGTCAACAAACCCTGTTCTCTCGTAGGGCGCTTCCGGAGTCAGTATATAATTTTCACAGTCAACAATAACCCTGGAGGGGTCATCAATATCCAGTAATGCCGCTCCCATGCTGTATATAAAACCGCTGCAGGATTGGCAAACACCGTGATATATCAAGAGCCAACCTTCGGTTGTTTCAATAGGAATGGGTCCCGCGCCAAGCTTTACGTTTT
>CAZRYJ010000085.1:0-8825 GCA_964604245.1 uncultured bacterium
ATCTCCCGGAGGGGCCTCAACGTCTTGAGGTACTTCTTTTGATGTTTCTGTATCGGTTCCGTTTTCCTGGTATGGGGTTGTGGATTTGAGTAATACCTGAACTCTAAATGCGCCTATACTTACTTCGGTTCTTTTAAAACCATCTGCTTCTCTGGTATAACTGGATAGTCTGCCTTCAACAAGGACCGGAGCACCTTTTTTTATACGTTCGCTTAGTCTTTCTGCCTGGTTGCCCCATAAAGTTACACCCGTGAATGTTGTTTCTTCCTTCCATTCTCCGCTTTTATCCCTGTAATTACGGTTTGATGCAATACTGAATTTGAGATAAGCGCTGCCTGATTCTGTGTAACTAAGAATAGAATCAGCTGTCGCTCTTCCTGTAATGACCACAGAATTTATGTTTGGAATTCTATATTCAGCCATATTTATTTCCCCTTTACTACTAGAATATACCTGAGTATATTGTTGTTCTTCCCCATGAATTCTTTAAAATCGTTTGTTTTATCGGGTTCTGATTCAAAGTTGATTACAGTATAGAAACCATTGTTATGTCCATTTATTTCGTAAGCTAGTTCTTTAATGCCCCATTCGTCTATTTTTTTGACCTTTCCTTTGTTGTCTTCGAGATTAGCTTTGATTTCGTCGATGATTTGTTTTGCTTCTTCTTCTTTTTCAGGATTGATAATAAATGTGCATTCGTATTTTCTCACTTGTCCTCCTTTTAATTCCCGTTGATTTTTGACATAGCCATTTCAAAACTTTCATTTTGCCATGTAATGACAGCTTCTTTTGCTTTTTTTAGAATTTCAGGCATTTTTTTTTCTTCGGTTTCACTGAATTTAGAGAGAACCCATGTTGTTTTTTTACAATCTACCGGATTTCCTATTCCAATTCGCAAGCGGGGGATATCTTCGCTGTCAAGATGATATATTATGGAATATAAGCCTTTATGTCCTCCGTCGCTGCCTTTAGTTCTTAATCTAAGGCTACCGAAAGGTAAATTTATATCATCTGAGATGATAAGAATATTTTCAAGAGAAAGAAAAAAATGTTCGCTTAATTCAAGGGTTGCTATTCCACTGTTATTCATAAAAGTTGTCGGATAGGCTAATATAAGGTTTCCGCTTTTTGAATAATAATAATGTCCCTTACCAGGTTTGAGCCTTAAGTTTTCTTCTGAACATATGAATTTTATTACTCTTCCTCCAAGGTTATGCCTGGTCCCACTGTATTCTCCTGAGAAATTGCCAAGCCCTATTGCTGCGCGGTATTCTATTCGCCACTCTCCTTTTCTTTCTGTTCTTCAGGCTTTTCTTTTCCTTCTTCTTTTGTAATAACCTCTGGTTCTTCTGCTTCTTCGCCGATTGGGAGTTCTTCTTCAACAGGTATAACTTCCACAAGCTTTCTGGGTGATAAGATATTTACTACGGTCGCGGAAGGATCCGCTTCTACTTTAACTCCCTCGGGTATATTGAGATCTCTAATGTGAATAGATTGTCCTATTTCAAGAGCAGTGACATCCACAACTATGCTTTCGGGTATATCTTTAGGTAAACATCTGACTATTAAGTCTCTGTGTTCTATATTCAATATTCCGCTTTCTTCTATGCCTTTAGCTTTACCCTGGAAATCTAGTATGACGTGAACATTGACTTCTTCATCTTCATGTATGTGCTGGAAATCCACATGCAATGGTTTTTCGGTCAGAGGATTTCGACTGACCTCTCGCATTAATACCTGAAGGTCTTTTCCCTTATAGTTAAGAGTTAACAATGTTGCTTCGGAATGCAGTTTGTGTATGATATTTGTCAGTTCTTCTTCCTGAATCATTATTGGCATGCTTTTTTCGCCGTGACCGTAAATTATACCAGGAATCCACCCCTCTTTCCTGAGATTATTGACTTTTCTGGTTCCGATTTCTTTCCGTTCTTTTACTTTCAATTTCTCCTCCTAATAAATTGCGTCTTTCTATATGAAAAGTGATGACACAGATTTGTTTTCGTAGATTCTTTTTATCGCTTCACCAAGAAGTTCGGCTACTGAAATTACCTCTATTTTCTCGCTTTTCTTGTTGCCCAGTGGAATAGTGTCTGTAACGACAAGCCTGTTAAGCGATGAAGATGTAATCTTTTTTATTGCTTTTCCCGAAAGTACAGGATGAGTTATATATGCGTGGATCACTCTGGCTCCCTGTTCCTTTAATTCGTTTGCTGCCGCAGTTAAAGTACCTGCAGTGTCTACGATGTCGTCTATTATAATAGCGACTTTATCTTTTACATCTCCAATTATATTGACAACTTCACAGTGATTTGGTTTGGGTCTTCTTTTATCCACAATAGCTATAGGTATATCTCTGTTGATTTTCTTTGCTATTGCCCGCGCTGCCTCCACCCTGCCAACGTCCGGAGAAACTATTACGGTTTCTTTGTAATTTAATTTTAATTTTTTTATGTGTTTGACCATCACTGGTGTTGCAAAAAGATGATCAACGGGTATATCAAAAAAACCGGTTATTTGAGGTGCGTGTAAGTCCATGGTTAGAATACGATTGGCCCTTGCTTTTTCCAATAAATTCGCAAAAAGTTTTGCTGAAATGGGAACTCTCGGTTTGTCCTTTTTTTCCTGCCGTCCGTATCCGAAATATGGTATAACAGCTGTTATCCTTCCTGTAGAAGCACGACTTAAAGCGTCAATTATAAGTAGGAGTTCTATAAAGTTCTCTGCAGGAGGATTTGTTGACTGGACAACATATACATCTCGTCCTCGGACGTTTTCTTTAATCTGAATAAAGATTTCGCCGTCCGAGAATTTCTTCCTTTCAAGAGCAGACAAAGGTATCTTTAAATGCTTAGTAATACCTTTTGCCAACTTTAAGGTTTCGGAGCCTGAAAAAACTTTTAATTTCAATTTCACTTCTCTTCTGGGGCGGTAGGATTCGAACCTACGAATGCGAGACCCAAAATCTCGTGCCTTGCCGCTTGGCGACGCCCCAAGAAATTATAAGGGCAAGGAGTTCAATTTTTATAAAAGCTCTTCGTCCTCTATTATTTCTTCTTCTGCTGCTATTTCTTCTTCCTGAAGGTCGTTTGCGATCTCTTCCTCGATGTCTTCTTCCTCGATGTTTTCTTCCTCGATGTTTTCTTCTTCGATGTTTTCTTCTTCGATGTTTTCTTCTTCTCCGATTTCGTTCATATCAACATTATCATCGGGTGCTTCAAAATCTTCCTGCTCGAGATTGGAACTCTTTGGAGTTTTACCCTCTTCTTCACATTTGCTATAGTATTCGTCAAGGACAACCTTTTCGAGTTTTTTTCGCATGTTGTTATTTATTGGATGAGCGATGTCCCTAAAAGTTCCGTCTTTCCCTTTCCTTGAAGGCATTGCTACAAAAAGTCCTTTTCTCCCTTCGATCACTTTCATGCCACGGATAACAAAATCGTCGTCAAAGGTAACGTTGACAAATGCCTTAAGTCTGGGTTCATCTCTAAGAGTTACACGTACTTCTGTGAATTCCATTAGTCCTCCTTTGGTTTTAACAAGTTGAAGTACTCTTCCCGGGAGATACTTTTGTAATTCATTAATGTATATTGATCTTCTTTAATATCTCCCCCCCTATAGTTGTATTTTTCTGATCCGAATATTGCATATATAGCAGAACCAGAACCACTTAATATAACATTTATTGGGTTCATTCTTCTTAACTCTTCCATAGCATTTTTTACTTGAGGGTATTTTTTTGAAATTATCTCACAAAAGGAATTCTCCAATTTACCAAAGATTTCCCTTTTTCCCTCTTGCATTTTTTGAAGTATAAGGCTTAAGTCTTCATTTGTCAAGGCTTGTTTTTCTTCACTATCCCACCAATTATAGGCATCTTTTGTCGATATTGAAAATGAAGGGACTGCAAGCAAGAGTTGAAATGTTGGAATATCTTTTACCCATTCAACTTTTTCCCCTCTTTCCCTTACAAGTGCTGTTCCGCCTTTCAAAAAAAAGGGTACATCCGAGCCAAGTTTTTTTGCGCATTCCATTAATTCTTCCGTATCTTTAGGATATTTTAGTAAACGATTCATGGTTAATAGGGTGACGGCTGCGTTTGAACTTCCTCCTCCGAGACCCGCACCAATCGGTATTTTTTTTTCGACTTTTATTTTAACTCCAAATTCTTTACATTGTTTATCTTTAAACATACTTGCTGCTTTATAGATTAAATTAGAAGGTCCACCCGGCAAATTAGGATTGTCGGAAATAATCTCTATTACGTTTCCTTCCAGTTTAAAGTAGAGTGTATCTTTAAGGGATATCGTTTGAAAGATAGATTCGATTGAATGGAAGCCATCTTCTCTTTTTTCGTGGATATAAAGACCGAGATTTATTTTTGCGAATGAAGGGACTTCTACCCAGTCCATATAATATTATTAATCACAGAGTTTCTTTTTAGCCATTGATTTTCACTGTCAAGCAAAAATTTTTTGCTTGACCCGTATAGTTTCGTTTTCTTTGGAAATGAAATATCAAAATTTAAAAAGCAAAATGACGTATTAAAATGTAAAATTATTCCTTCCCCTAATCGCAAAAACCAAAAAATATTTGAGTAATTCATTGTTTCTTTGTTTTTTACATTCATTTTTGAATTTTGATTTGTATTTTTACATTTTGATATTTGATTTTTGCATTTAAGTGGCTTTGAAGCAGTATGATCTTTGTGTTTTATATTGTTTTTTTGTTTTAGCCATGCTAAAGCCACTTAGAATCCTTCTTTATCCCTCGTTTTAAGTTGTTGAATCAATGGATTGACTCTTCTTACGTCACCGGGATATATTTCCTTCCAGCTTTCAAGCAGTTTAATAGCTGTTTTGGGATTGCCTCTCATAGCGTGAAAGAGAACTTTCTCTACAAGTTTTGGATCTTCACTGATCTTTAAAATAATTTCTTTTATTTTTTCCGACTCGTTAGACATGGTGTAAAGTTCAGTAAGTCCTACATAACCGAAAGCCTTGAAGTCTTCATTGTTAAGTAAGGATAGGAATTCATTTTCTGCTTCTTTAAACTCCCTGGAGTTTTCATCTTTTACATTTAAAGTTAGCATTTCGGCTCGCAGGAAATGAAGTGGCGGTGTATTAATTATGGAAAGAAGCGAATCACTAAAGTTGGTTGCTCTTTCTTTTTCATTAAGCAGGAAATAGATTTTTTTGAGTTTGTTTGCTACCTGGGGGATTACTACAGTAGAGAGCCGAGAGTTCATTGAAAAGATAAAGGCGTGTTCGAAGATGTTTTCTAACATTTTTAATGTATCTTTATCGGACTCCGAAATTATTTTTTTATGTTTTTTGTTAAATTCCGCCAATGATTGGCTTCCAGACAAAAGATAAACAGATGCATGGTTAGCTAAAGGTCTCTCCTGTGCACTTCCAGTATAAATTGTAGGATTTTCACAATAACTTGTCTTAAATTCGTTGGCAAGTTTATCAAGCATTTTTCTGGAATTTATCATATTTCTTCCTTCTTTTCCTACCAAACGGTAGGCGAACCCTTCCAATTCAAAGTGACTACCAAAGACTTTTTCGGAATAAGATTCTACAGGATAAGAAAAATATATATTGATAGAAGGTTTGAAATCTTCTTTAATGTATTCGTTTACGAATATTTCTGCCGGCATAATGAAGTCTTTGAATGTAGGTTTCCTGCCTATTGCGCAAAGTATTATGTTTCTTACTAAAATATCTGCAGGCCTTAACCATTTTCCGTCTTCGCACCTTATTGGTTGTATATTATTTATTACCCATTGTTCGAAATCTAAATTCGTTTCCCCGCTTCTTTTCTTTATATGATATGCCCTTTCCATATTGGTTCCTCTAAAGGGAGAAGCGAAATCCATAGGTATACCGGATAATTTTAATTGTCGTATATACCAGGACGTATTCATAAGAGAAAAATTTGAAAGCCGAATTCCTTTTTTGTTTTCGGGGTCGAATTTCCGAAAACCTTTTACCTCTTGAAGAAACCAGACCGGAAATGTATCATTGTCTCCGTATGTAAAGAGTATGGAATGTTCTTCTATACTGATTAGTAAGTTATGAGCGTAATCGGAAGCAATCCAGTTGCCTCTTCTGTTGACGTGACTGTTTATATTGGAAACCATCGGTGTAAACCCTATCAAAAAGGATAACGCCAACCCTGAATAACCATAAGAGTTATTTATCTTTTTTATTTTTTCGTATATCCAGTATAACCCTATTGCTACGTAAAACATAAAAAGGAAATATGCCGAGCTCCAGAAATAGTCTCTTTCCCTTACCTCTCTTCCTTGATGTGCCGGATTGGGATCGGAAGGAGAGAATTTTAAATTCAGATAAAAAACAAGGCCTAAACTTACGAGAAGGTACAAAATAAAGAATAACCAAAAAGTTTTTCTGTCTTTTTTAAAATGAATAAACATACCCCCGAACCCTGTTAAAATGTATGCATAAGTACCTGTTATTGATATATACTTTAGCAGATTATTGGTGGATTCTCTCGGATACGGGAAATACTGCCATGAGAAATATTTGAAAAATATTTTTATTTGTTCAAATAACGCAATAAAAGAGGAGAGGTTGGTTTCCATTTGAGTTTTTCTGGGAAACATCTTCATGGGTCCGTATTGTTCCCGTGATATAACATCCCACAAAGCCAAAAAGTTGCTTGGATCTGCTTCGTTTATCGCCGGGTTACTTACCGCTCTTACCATTAAGTAATAATATGTGGTGATACCTATTAATATAAGAATTGCAGAGAAAATAATTAACTTTGGATTATTGAATATTTTCTTGTCTGTCATTATTGCAAAAACTAAAATCCCCGGAATAAGGAGTAAGGGCATTAAATGAATACCGAATGATAGAAAAATTAAATAAACAAGAAGTAAAAGATAGTTATTATCACCTCTCATCTCCCGATTTTCATCCCAGTGGAGGGCAAGCCATAAACATATGACAAGTATAAGAATGGATGTCGAATAAACTTCTGCTTCTACTGACGTATCCCATACACTGTAAGAAAGACCGGCTCCAATAGCAGAAAATACCGCGATAAGATGGTTGCTTAGAGGTAATCTTTTTCCTCTGTTCTCTCTGAATCTCTGAAAAACCGAGAGTATGATGAGGTAAAGAAAGCCTCCTGCCAGGGCACTTGAGAGAGACGAAAAAAAGTTTATCTTTTTCGCTACTTCATTGAAAGGGATGATGATATCAAATATTCTACCGAGTAAAATAAAAAACGGCGTTCCCGGAGGATGAGGAACTCCTAAAATGTGCGAGCAAGCTATGAATTCTCCGCAATCCCAGAGTGAAACAGTAGGAGCAATAGTGTATAAATACGCTGAAATTAAAACGATTAATACTGCTGAGAACCCTGTTATTTTTCTTTTATCGTACATTTATTCCTTTCCATTTAGAGACAAATATAACGGTTTAATATAATAAATCAAGACCGTAAATAGTCATTAGTCACGAGTCATGAGTCAAAAAAGCTCAGCCCACAACCCCAAAAAAACTAATTTTTACCGCAGAGAGCACTGAGAAACACAGAGAAAAAAACAATTTATTTAACCACGAAATACACAAAATACACGAAACCTAACCCACACCAATTAAATTTGTATTTTTAACTATGAAACACACGAAATTTTTTTTTCTCTACTCAACTACTCAATAATTTGACTATTTGACATAGATTCGAAGAATCTACGATAATAGACACGGATTTGTTTATTAGTCCAAAGTCCTATGTTCAACGTCCAAAATCTCAACTAAATCCTGAGCTGACTCACTACTTATGACGCAGGTATCTAATACCTAAAAGTGCCGTGGGGGGGGGCTCTACGGTTCATAAAATTCGTAACAAACAAAACAACAAAACCAGAGGGTTTTTGTTTTTATGCTTTTGTTTATCGAAACTTTACATTGAGAACTAAAGTTTAACGAATCTTTTTAACGTTTTCGGCTTTTGGTCCTTTTTCACTTTCGATAAGGTCGAACTCTACTTCGTCTCCTTCCGAAAGTGTAACCAGACCATCACTAAGGGATGTTGTGTGAACAAATATGTCTTTTGAGTCATCCATTGTAATAAAACCGAATCCTTTCCTGTCACTAAACCATTTTACTTTACCTTCTGCCATACTAAAAAAACCTCCTTTGGTTTTTTAGGGTGTAAAAAGATACACAAATAAACAATCGATTAATCATATTCTTTTTTGTTTGTTTGTCAACCCTTTTTTTGTTTTTGGCCACAAAGGCACTAAGACACAAAGAAAAAAACTTATTTTACCACAGAGTACACAGAGCACAAAAAAACACACAGAGAACACAGAGACATATCTCATACCAATTTTTATTGTGTATTTTAAATTCCAACCCAACGAACCCAATGAACTCAACAAACTCAATAAATTAATTATTACACAAATAACACGAATTCTTTTTTCTTTTTTTCTGCCGTCAGCCGTCGGCGGTCAGCTGACAGCGTTTTTTTTGGCCTTGACAGTAATTGATAATTAATTAATAGTCTATTTAAATTGTAGTTTATTTTTTAAGTAGAAGAACTATTGTTATCTTTGTTTTGGAATGAGTTTTGAAATTAATGTTTAATGTAAACTTGTAGGAGGTTTTTTTATGAGAAGGTTTAGTCGCTTAGTTTCTTTATTTGTTGGCATTTTTGTTATTGCTACTCCAATAAGCTTAATTGGAAGAGAGACAAAAGTCTCTATGAAATTATGGAATAGGTATACGAATGAAATTATTGATAATGAGGTAACTCAAAGTAAACTTACTCTGGAGAGGGGTTAT
>CAZRYJ010000086.1:0-8801 GCA_964604245.1 uncultured bacterium
AGGGCAATGAAAAGCCCAAAATCATATGTGGAGCAACAACTGGAGATATGGAGAAAGAGAAGAGACATAATATACCAGGGATTAAAGGACATGGGGCTTGATCTGTGGAAACCGGAAGGGGCTTTTTATGTACTGCCAGAAGTCCCTCAACCTGAAAAATTTGTAAGTAAGCTTTACACTGACTATAAGGTAATAGTATATTTAGGCAGCTGGTTTGGCGCTCCCTCCAGAGTCCGTCTTAGCTATGCTCTGGACGAAAAAGAGATAAAAGAAGGACTAGATAGAATAAAGGATTGTTTAAGCAAACTTTAAAAAAATAATTTACTTAACCACGAAATACACTGAATACACGAAACCCAACCACACCAATTAAATTTTTGTTTTCAAATACAAACACACGAAAATTGTCGTCGCTTTTTACCGATTAACTATTTTACTAATTCGCCAATCTGCCATACAGCAAATTAACCGATACGAAGCATCCCCCATCATCGGTCTACGGTCGTCGGTCTTTCTTAGGACGTAACCCTAAGAAATTACCCCCTTGACAAATTCATAAACTTGTTTATAATATAAACTAAATTACAAAACAAACAGTAGGAGGATATTATGAATGATGTTAACGAAAAAAAATTAGAGAACATACAGAGATTAAAGGAAGATGTTTATAAGTCCTGGTGGAGGGATGGAATGTTCGAGATTAGTTTCGGCATAGTGATGTTTTTTATCGGTTTGGGATACTTTGTCCCTAAAATATCTTTTTTGCCGAATACCTTCCTGGCTATTTTGTACTCTCGAGTCATTCTCATGATAATCGGAGTTTTGGGGTTTTTCTGGCTAAATCGAAAATTTAAGGAAAAATATATATGGGGAAAAACCGGGTATTCTATTCCTTCGAACACCTCCCCTATACATGTAAAAATTTCCATCCTTGCCGGTTTTTTGACATACATTCTTGCTCTTTTAAGCAGGAATTTTCTGCCATCTGGGGTTACAATTTTATTAACCGGATTGGCTATAAGCTTTGCGTATATTGCCTTATTCTTTCAATCGGGGAAAACAAAAAGATTTTTGGCATTTTCAGCTCTGACCCTTGGGCTTGCAACAGCAATTGCCCTTTCAGGTGTTTTCTATCCACAGGCAATTTATCTTATAATTTTTATAATAGGTTGCGCATCTATTTTTTCAGGTTTAATGGTCTACGGGAAATTTAGAAGGAAGTTAATTCAATGAAAGATAAAGAAATAATCAAGGATATCATTGCTCTGGAAAGACTGGTTCATGAGCCTTCCCGATTGGCAATACTTACGATTCTTTCGGGGGTAAAAGAGGCGGATTTCACTTTTTTGCTTCGTATCAGCGCACTTACAAGGGGAAATTTATCCGTACACTTATCAAAACTTGAAGAAGCTGGATATGTGAATGTGAATAAAAGATTTATCAACAAAATGCCGAATACTGTATATAATCTGACAAAAGAAGGCCGCAAAGCCTTTACCGATTATCTTAAAAATATGGAAAAAATAATAAAAAGAAAAAAGAAAGAGAAATAAATTGGGGTTTAGGATTTTGGATTTAGGATTTAGAAAAAAATAAAAATCTCGAGATAATCTCGTGTAATCTTGTGGTTAAAAATGTGGTGTGGTGGTAGGGTGCTTACTTGACATATAATTGAATATTTTTATTATAAATGAGTAGTATTTTAAAAAGGAGGAAAAATGGGTAATCTTATAAATATAATAATTGAACCGGGGAAAGCCTTCGAACATATAAAGGAAAAAGACGACTGGTGGATTCCGTTTGTTGGTCTTGTTGTTGTAACTTTAATATTTCTTTGGGTTACTGGTCCGGCAATGTCACGTATGCAAACTCAACAGATGGCTCAAATGGGTATAGACAAGGAAATACCAAAGGCTGCAGAATTGATAAAATATATAGTAGCTCCGATTGCGACTTTACTTGCATTTCTTCTTATATCTCTAATTCTCTGGTTTCTCGGAAATTCTTTCGGCGCCGACTGGAACTATATAAAAGCGCTCGATTTATATGCCTACTCTTCCGTTATACAGATAATAAGAAGTATATTAAATACCTCTCTCCTCTTGGTTCGCGGCATCCCCAATATAACGAATTTTAGAGATTTGAGCGTTGCTACCGGTCTTAATTTATTTTTCAGTCCCGAAAACCCAAAACTTTATGCGATTGTTTCGGGAATAGAAGTTTTCTCCATATGGCAGTTTGTTTTAATAGCTTACGGCATCTCGGAAATTACAGGTATACCCAAGAAAAAAGCAGCTACGGTTTCTGTAATACTTTATATCATATCCCTCGGATTTAGTGTTCTCTTCGCGAGAGGAGGATGATGTGATCTTATTTGTCTTGCTTTCCATCAATTTAACATTGGAAGATGCTATTGAAATGGGTCTAAGGGAGAGTCCTACTTACCTGCAGGCGAAGAAGGAATTTTTGATAAAACAAAAAACAAACGCTTCCGCGTATTCAACTCTTCTTCCTTCCGCGTCCGCCAGCTATGTAGAAGCAAGAACCCGCTCAAGCCTTGACGGAGCAGAAATTTATGATTCTACGGATAGCTATTATAACTTTCAAATGGAATGGGATTTAACTCCGGGTGATTTCTTAAAAGCCTTCTCGGCACACTATGGAAATAATTCAGCCTCTTTTTCTTATCTGGAGACCCGGGATCAGACAATATATGAAATCGTATCCCGGTATCTTAACACTCTTAAGCTCGAAAAATTATTAGTGAGCAGGAAAACGGCAGTAAAACGCACAGAAAACAATTTAGAGCTCATTGAAGAAAAAAAACGCCTTGGCTCTGCTTCCAACGCTGAAGTCCTGCAGGGAAAAGTAACCAATTTACAGGCACAGTATGATCTTATGGAAACCGAAAAGGATCGTAAGGTCTATCTGCTCAGGCTGAAGAAAATTATTGGACTCGAGGCAAGGGATTCCATTTTATTGGAAGACCCGGAAATTGATTTTAAAATACCCGAGAAAGATTCTATTTTAATCTTAGCTATGGACAGGGATTTTCTTCTTAACGAGTATAGTTCCGAGGTAAAGAAAGCGAGATTTGATTTTACTAACACCTCAATGAATAACCTTTTCACGGTTTCCTTCGGAGCGGTATATCAATACCAGGGTACCGAGGTTCCGAACGCATCACTCTTACATGATAATTACGATTATTCAATAGGATTTTCAATATCTGTACCTTTGTTCACGGGCTTTTCCAGAGTGAATGACGTACTTATAGCCGAAATGAGAGTGGATTTAGCCGATTTAAAATTAAAGGAGAGAGAGAAAGAAATACGTATATCGGTAGAAGAAGATTATATGTTATATGCAGCAGCCGAGCAAAAATTGCAGCTTGCAGAGACTACTTTGAGTTTTGCCGAGGAAAGCCATAAAGCTGCAAGCGAAAGATACCGCCTGGGAGAATCGTCAATGATTGAATTGTTGGGAGCCGAAGAGGATTTGCTAAAAGCTCAATATTCTCTGACTGAAGCTCGATTCGACTGGTATCTTTCTCTATATAGATTAAAAAGGCTCATGGGGAGGTTATATGAAGAATAAGAAAAAGTGGATTATCGCAGCTTCAATGATTGTGATACTCATTGTCATAATTTTAGCCAATGTGAAGAAGGGAGGCGGGGTAAAAGTTGAAGCTTCAAAGGTTTCGCGGGGTAAAATTGAAGAAATAGTTTCCGCCCCGGGAGAAATTCACGCGAAAGAAGAGAGAAAAATTAATGCCGAGGTTACAGCAGAAGTGATTAAATTATTTATAGAAGAAGGCGATTGGGTTACAAAAGGGCAAATCCTGGTAAAATTAGATTCTACCGAGCAGTTCGCAGCATACCAGCGAGCTATGGCTAATGCGAACGCTCAGAGAGCTGATCTTGAATTCAAAAAAGAACAAATGGGAAGGAAAAAAGAACTGTATGAAAAGGGATTGATTTCCAGGGAGAACTACGATAATGTTTCAACTGAAGTAGAACTTGCCGGGAGCAATCTTGAGAATGCGAGAACCGAACTAAAAAGAGCAAAAAGGATGCTTGAAAGGGCTACCATCCGCTCTCCAATTTCAGGTACTGTCATGGATATAAATAAGGAGGAAGGAGAAGTGGTTGTGGCGGGAACCATAAACAATCCCGGTTCTATAATATTAACCGTTTCGGACCTCGGAGAAATGGAAATGGTTGCTGATGTAAACGAAAGCGAAATACTTCTCGTATCAATCAAAGATACAGTTAGAATTACTGTGGATGCCTTTACGGATACTACGTTTATCGGTACCGTATACTATAAAGCAAATATGCCGAAAGCAGCAACTACCTCAGAAGCTGTAGAATTTGAAGTAAAAATATCGATTCCCCATCATCCCGGAATGCTGCCGGGTATGAGCGCAAACTGTGAGATAGTAACCGCAAAAAAAGACAGTGTTCTTCGGGTACCTCTCCAATCCCTGGTTACAAAAGATAGGAAGAGCGGAGTTTACAAAATAGAAGAAGATAAAACAAAATTCATAGAGGTCAAAACAGGAATTACTGAAGGGAAATGGGTGGAAATAAAGGAAGGATTAGAGGAAAACGATCTCATTGTTACCGGACCTATTAAGATTTTGATGAATCTTACGGAGAATCAAAAGATAACCTGGGAAGAAAAGAAGGAAGAAGAAACTTCTGAAGAAAATGATAAAGCTAAAGAAGAAGATAAAGATAAATCAAAAGAGGAAGAAAAGAATCCAAAGGATAATTAAAAATGTTTAGAGGTTTTCTGATTGAAATTTTGCGCTCTGCAATAGAGTCTATTAAGGCTAACAAGCTTCGTTCTCTTCTTACAACTCTTGGTATTGTAATCGGGGTTATGACTGTGATAGGTGTAATGTCTGTTATTTCAGGGCTTAAAAAGAACGTGGCTACCAGTTTCTCCCAACTGGGTGCAAACGTTCTCTATGTAGATAAATATCCCTGGTTTTCGGGACACAGGAGCAGGGAAGAATGGAATAAAATTAGAAAAAGGGACAACTTAGAAATAAAGGAAGTACAGGCTCTAAAGGAATACGGAACTTCTTTTAAATATGTATCTCCTCTTATCCAGAGAAGATTGAACATGGAAAGAGGAGAGAAAGAAGCGCCTGAAGTCGAGATACACGGAACTTCTGAAGATTTTGCCAGGATAATTAATCAAGACGTAAATCTTGGACGTTTTTTGTCAAAAGATGATATAATATATAAAAGACACGTATGTATCCTAGGACATGATGTTGTAAACACTCTTTTTCCCGAAGAAAATCCTATAGGGAATAAAGTTAAAATCCAGGGGAGACAGTTTAATGTCATCGGAATTCTCGAAGAACGGGGAGAGATGATGGGGCATAGTATGGATAACATTGCAATAATTCCCTTTACAACAATGGCAGAATTTACAGGTAGAAGGAGAAGGTCTATTACAATAGCTATCTATGCTGAAAATGAAGAAGAGGCAAGAGAAGAAATCAGATGGATTCTGCGGAGCACACGTAATGTAAAACCGGAGGAAGAAGATGATTTCTCAATTAATTCTTCAGAAGCGATGATACAACAATTTAATCAATTAACAAAGACTATATTCCTGATTTCGATTGCAATTGCGGCTATTTCTTTAGTCGTGGGTGGAATTGGGATTATGAACATAATGCTTGTTTCCGTTTCGGAAAGGACAAGAGAAATAGGAGTCAGAAAAGCAATAGGGGCAAAATCAAGCGAAATTCTGGGTCAATTCCTGATGGAATCCGTAGTGATTTGTCTGGTGGGCGGGTTTTTAGGGATTTTTCTTGGAGCCACGCTTACAAAACTAATATCCATTATGAGTAATGGAAACCTCCCCTTCCATATTCCCATATGGTCAATTTTTCTTGGCTTTGGTTTTTGTTGTAGTATCGGAGTTTTCTTCGGTTATTATCCGGCAAGAAAAGCATCGAAGCTAAGCCCTGTGGAGGCTCTTCGTTATGAGTGAATTAATCAAAATGAAAGATGTAACAAAAGTGTATCCTCTTGGAGAAACTGAAGTCCAAGCTCTTCGGGGCGTCGATATTAGCATAAAAAAAGGAGAATTTATTTCAATAATCGGTCCCTCCGGTTCGGGCAAATCTACGCTGATGCATATAATCGGATGTCTGGATGTGGCTACGGCAGGTTCCTATTCCCTGCAGGGTAAGGATGTAAATAAGATGAATGAAAATCAACTTGCCGATATAAGAAAAGAATTTATAGGCTTCGTTTTCCAGGATTTTTACTTGTTACCGGATGTACCTGCATGGTATAATGTTTCTTTACCAATGATATACAATAGAGTCGCGCCCAGAGAAAGAAAAGAAAAAGCCATAAGTATTCTGGAAAATGTAGGGCTTGGAGATAGAGTAAACCATCTCCCCAACCAGCTTTCGGGTGGGGAACGTCAACGGGTAGCAATTGCGAGAGCCCTTGCCAACGAACCGGAAATTATAATAGCTGATGAACCGACCGGCAATCTGGATTCGGTACGCGGGGAAGAAATTTTGAAAATCCTCTCAGACCTATATGAGAAAGGGAAAACAATCATAATTGTTTCGCATGAAAAATATGTAGCCGAGCAAGGAAAGAGAAAGATATACCTTAAGGATGGTCGTGTTGATGGGAAAGGGTAAAAGCAAACCCAGTGTATTAATCATAAATTGGCAGGACTGGACCAATCCTCTATCCGGAGGAGCAGAGGTCCACCTTCACGAAATATTCAGACGCATAACGGGGGATTTCAATATATCTCTTTTATGCACACATTTTAGCCAAGCACAAAAATTTGAAGAAATAGACGGAATAAAAATCTACAGGGTTGGATCCCGAAATACATTTAACTTCTATGTTCCTAAAGCATACAAAAAAATAACCAAGACTGAAAAAATCGATCTTGTTATAGAAGACCTGAATAAAATCCCTTTCTTCGGCGGTAAGTTTATACGAGAAAAAAGAATTGCATTGATCCATCATCTTTTCGGAAAAACAATCTATACGGAGACGAACCCAATTTCAGCTTCTTATGTTTATTTCTCAGAAAAACTTATACCAAAACATTACAAAAACGTAACTATAATCGCCGTATCGGAGAGTTCTAAAAACGAAATAGTCAAAATGGGAATTTCAAAGGAGAACGTTCAAATAATTTATAATGGAGTCGACATAAAGTCTTACCAATCTAAATCGAAATTAAGCAAAAGCCCAACAATTATTTGCCTTGCCAGGATGAAAAAATATAAGAGAATAGATGTTTTAATTGATTCTATTTCCGGGATACTGAAAGTGATCCCTGAGCTGAAAGTTATTTTAGTGGGAGACGGGGACGATTTACCCCGTCTTAAAAGGATTGCCCGAAAAAATAAAATCGAAAATTCATTTGAATTCACTAATTATGTTTCCACTGAGAAAAAAGTAGAATTACTTTCCTCTTCCTGGGTTTCAGTTAACACATCCCCGAAAGAGGGCTGGGGATTGACTTCTATAGAAGCTCAAAGTAGCGGTACGCCTTCGGTTGTACCTGATTCACCCGGACTTAGAGAAACTGTAAAAGACGGAGTTAGTGGATATATTTACCCTTTTGGTGATACTAAGAGCTTATCCGAAATTCTTATAAAAATATTAGCCGATAAAAAGATGGTTGAGGAGATGGGAAAGAAGGCAAAAAAATGGGCAGAGAATTTTTCCTGGGATGAGTCCGCCAAAAAAATGAAAGAAGTAATTACATCACAACTATTATAAAAAACTTAACCACAGAGTTCACAGAGAAAAAAAGATTATATTTGTTTTACCCTTCACAACCCAAAATTTTAGACAGGATTAACACAGATTTACAGGATTCTTATTTGTTGTTTAACTAAATCCCAACCCCCAAATCCCAAAATTCGACAGGATAGAAAAAGGATTTACAGGATTTTTTTGTTGTTTTGAACCTCCTAACCTTCCTAACTAAAATATTAGCCACGGATTTTCACTGATTTACACTGATTTTATATTTTCTGATTTTTTTGTTTCGACACATGACTCAAGACTCGTGACCCATGACTCTTTATATGGCTATTTTTAAATATTAAGTTTCCAGATAGCAAAATTCAAGACTGAAGCAAAACTCACCCAGAGTATATAAGGAATTAGCATTACTCCTGCTACCCAGTATATACGGAAGAAAAGAATAATTGTTATTAATATAGCAAGCAAAAGAAATATAATCTCGATAAAAGCGGCAAAGGGTGATTGGAGTCCGAAAAACAAAAAAGACCAAAGCACATTTAAGACAAGTTGAAAAATAAAAACAGAAAAAGCTATCTTTATATCTTTTCTCTTAAAACCCTTTCTCCATACAAGAAATAAAGCAATACCCATAAGCAAGAATAGAGTAGTCCAGACAGGAGCAAAGATCCAGTTGGGAGGATTAAATGAAGGTTTATTTATACTGGCATACCATGTGGGTATAGCAGGAGTGGTGAATACAGAACCTATGATACCCGCCATCTGACAGATGATTATACTGGCGAGAAGAATTGAAAAAATATTTGTTTTACTTCTTTGCATTTTTACCTCCTTAAATTATTTTGCTATTAAATCATTCTTGAAATCGGAAATCAGACCTTCAATTTTCCATATTCGTAGTTTTGTATTTTCCTTATGTCCTAAAAGTTCGCCCATTTCTTCATTAAGACCCTTTAGTTCTTCTGAAGTAATAGAAATTGGTTCATGCTCAAGATGGATTCGATCCAGTGGAATTCCGGG
>CAZRYJ010000087.1:0-8773 GCA_964604245.1 uncultured bacterium
GAGTTCCGGACGTAAACAAATGTATAATAATTGCAACTTTATTAAAAGAAGAAGGTGAAATTTACGAAGCTCAAGATCAGGCAGATATAAGTAACCAGAGGTATTTAAAATCCCTGGATATTTTCCTAAGAGGTTTCTTATCCGAGGAGGAAATAATGCTGAATGATTATTCCTATGACTTAGAAAAGATTGTTGATAAAATAGGTAAGGAAAATCTCACTGGAGAGATCAGAAACCGGCTATCTAAATATTATGAAAAGATTAATAAAAATAAATAAACATTATCTGACGGTATTCTGTATTATATTTATTGCTACTATTGATGTGATTACAAGAAATAATGCTCAACTATATTTCGACCCGGGTAAAACAGACTGGGTTATAAAGGGTATCTTGGGACTTACATACAAAACAAATTATGGTGGTTTATTTGGCTGGGGGAGTAATTGGAGATACTTTAATCTTTCTAGTATATTTATTTCAGCTTTTATTTTGGTAATTTCCTTTATCTATTATTCAAAGCTCCATCAATATCTTACATTATCCCTGAGATTCTTTTTTATTCTATTAACCACTTCCCTTTTAGGTAATCTCCCGGACCATATCTTTCTGGGATATGCAAGGGATTGGATTGATTGGTTTGGTCCGGGTGTAGCTAATATAGCTGATTATTGTACATTTGCGTCTCTTTTTCTCCTACTTATTGGTCTAATCCTACATCCGGAGATTACCTGGAAGAGATATAGAGAGTACAACTCTTCTTCACTTAAAAAACAACTCGGGTTCCATCTATTTCGGAAAGCTAAGAATGATAATCATACTTAGATTGCATATAATTCTACCTGCTAATCACTGATAGCAAAATTTATCCTTGATAAATATTGGTAATTTTCTGCGATGATAAATTTAAGATTTAATCTTCCTCACTCATCCCAATTATCTGTTCTGAACGGCGAAGCGGGAAGTCCTTCTTTATTGAAAAGACTCGCAACGGAACCGTTTGTAAAAGCGTATCTGACCGCGATCGGGTCGTAGGCATTTTTACTGTAAACTACCACGGTGTTCCCTTTAATATAGGCTTCCGCGTCTACAAATACTTTATCCTCTCCGGCAACTTGAAATCCCGTAAGTGTGTCTCCCTTTGCCTTGAGACCACTTCCGACGTGATCGAAATATAATGTTATTCTACTGCCTTTTTTAAGCATGGATTTGTAAACCGGACCGGAATATACAATATCCTCTTTTCCGTAATCTTTGGCAAGAGCCCACAGGGCAAGCCGATTTCCCACGCTAAGTTTGTCCGGCGGATGAATGTTGTCCACCTCTGCTATGTCTAGAGTTACAGCCATACCTGTATTTGGTATGGATAACATGGTTACAAGTTGTGCTTCGCGGAGTTTTGCGGAAGCCGGATCGTCTTCCCCATCGTATACGTAAGGGGCAATTTGCACAAAGTAAAACGGAAATTTCCCCTGCTTCCAGGCAGCTCTCCAGCTTTCTATCATAGCAGGGAAAAGTTTTTTATACTGTTCGTCTCTTCCTACGTTCGATTCTCCCTGATACCATATTGCGCCTTTAATTCCGTAAGGGGCAATAGGTGCAATCATCGCGTTGTATAGAACTGTAGGAGTGTATGCGGTTATTCCCTTGAAGTCCGGTCTTGTGGTATAGAAGTCGTTTTCCTCGGCACCGAAGGCATAAAAAATACCTTCCCTGTATTGTGCGACGGGAAGATACTTCCACGCTCCGGAAAGCTTTATCGGTTTTACGTCTTTCGCATTCATCGGAAAAATTTTCATTTGTTCTTCTTTGCCGTAAATTCCCCCACCACCCTGCAAATCCACTACTCTTACCGCGATTACATTTTCGCCTTTTTTAATCAGATTGGAAGGAATTTTATATTTACGATCGACTGTCCAGAAACCCATCCCCTCATAACCTCCGATTCTTTCGCCGTTAAAAAAGGTTATGTCTATGTCATCGATGGGACCGAGCTCAAGCATTAAATCCTTGCCTGCCCATGATTCGGGAATATTTATTTTTTTTCTGAACCAAACTACTCCGTCAAAAACTCCCAGTTCAACGTTTTCCCACTGGGTAGGAAGGTCCATTTTTTTCCAGGAAAAATCATCAAAATCCGCAAGAGGACAATTCGTATCGCCAAAGCATACACCTTTACCTGAAAGCTCGTCACCAACGGTTGGCGTAATCACAGGATGGGAGCTGAGCCAGTTAATGTATTCGTCTTCTTGTGATGAAAGGTTGCCGAGATTCGCAACGAAATCCGAAAAGCCATCTACCCTACCAAGGTATTTGGGAGCAACCCATGATTCAGCGGGTGTACCTCCCCAGCTTGCATTGATCAGTCCAACAGGAATTCCGAGTTCTTTATTTATCTTCTTTCCAAAGAAGTAAGCAGTCGCGCTGAAATATTTTACCGTTTCAGGATTACATTCCTCCCAGGAACCTTTACAATTTTCTCTTGGTTCTGTGGAAACACTTTTTGCAATTGTAAAAAGGCGAATTTCCGGATAATTTGCGTTTTTTATTTCTTCATCGGAATTTTTAATAGTGTCTCTGGGAGGCCAACCCCCGAGAGGCATTTCCATGTTTGATTGTCCGGAACATACCCATACTTCGCCTACAAGAACGTTTTTATACGTTATTTCGGAATCTTTCCCCTTTATTTTTATTTCGTACGGACCGCCTGCTTCAGGCGTTTTGAGTTTTGCTTGCCACTTTCCATTGGTTTTTGCCTTCACGCTGATTTTCTCTCCCCATGTTGAAATTACTTCTATATTCTCACCCGCGGAAGCCTTTCCCCAGATTGGCGCATCGGTTTTCTGCTGAACTACCATGTTATCACTAAAAATAACAGGCAGTTCAAGCGCTTTTGATTCAAGCACGGTTACTCCTATCAGTAAAAAAGAAACCAATAATAAAATCTTTTCCATTTTTATACCCCCAAATTTAATTTTGATTGTTATATTTTATTACAATAGAGAATATATATAATTTTTTTTAAAATTCAAGCATCAATCCCAATCCCGCTTTATTTTCAACCACAAGATTACACAGATTTGCACAAGATTTTTTGTTTTTGTTAACATCTAGCAGTATAGCTTGGTATATTAGTAAAATAGGTAATTGGTAACAGGGATTCTTCGAATCAGTTAATTGGTTAATTAGTTGATTTATAAAAACAATATAATTTAAATTTTCCTCCGTGTCTTTGCCTGCCCTGCCTGCCCCGTAAGGAAGTTTACCCTGTGAAATGCGAAACGATATTTAACAGGGAATGACCGTATCGGGGTGCCTCTGTGTGAGATTAATTTGGTGTTGTCGGTTGGGTTTTAAATAAACACAAAAAAAAATGGGGTGCAGTGTGGGCTCTGTGTCTCTGTGGCAAAAGTATTTTTTTAGTTTTCGTCAAATATAATAGACTGATATTGTAAAATTCTATTATTTTTTACCTTGAATTTTATATTTTTCGGAGTATACTATAAATATGAAAGATCTTCTCCATAAATTAGGAAGTGAAGAGCTTAAAAGAATAATGGATTGTTTGGATTGTTCTTTTGTGATTTTGGATAAATCCGGAAACCTTCTTTTTAGTAACAAATTTTTCAAGGAATGTGGTTATTCTGTTGATTCGATTATTCCTGATGATATCGATTTGGAAAATCTTAAGTCGAAAATCGAAAGAAAAATCGAGGTTGAGTGTGAGGGGAAAGTGGACCAGATAACAATTGAAATTACTCCTTTTAAAATTTCGGATACTTCGAAGAATATTTTTCTTGTTAAAGTTTGTCCGCAAAAAACGGATCTCAGTGAGATTATAGAATCCTGGTATAAGACAATAGATGCCATAAGTGAGATGATTTATGTGGTGGACGAAGATTATAATCTGGTTAAGCTAAATAGCGCTGTTGCTGAAATGAGCGGAAATCATCCAAGAGATTTAATAGGAGAAAAATGTTATAAAGCTGTTTTCGGAAAGGATAGGGTCTGTAAGGAATGTATTCTTCCAAAGGTGTTTGAAGTAGAGGACAAAGAGAAACTTCAGTCTATAAGGAATGAGTGGGGTAGGTCTTTCCTTGTTTCTGCCGTTAAAATAAAAAACGGAGAATATCTGTTTATCATGGAAGATATAACAAGGGTAAAACAACTGGAAAGGAATCTTGCTGAAGTAAGAAGGTTTACATCTATAGGCGCTATCATTTCTCATATCAGACATTCTGTTGGGAATGCGGTAAACGCTATGAAATGTTCGTTGCAAGTTCTTGAGCATATGTACGAAGATATTGATGATTCAAAAAGAAAAGAGTATTTGACCAGATCTCTTGGAGAGATAAAACGCATGGAGTTATTGCTTTCCACCTTAAGAGAATTTTCGAGATATGAGGGGATTGGTTCTTTTGAGGTGAATCTTACCGAATTGATTTTAGATTGTGAAAAAAGTTTTAATAAGTATTGTAAAAGTAAAGATGTCGGGTTCGATTGCGTATATGAAAAAGAGGATTTCTTTATAAATGGAGATAGTCCTTTAATTCTTGTTGCGCTCACGAAAATCCTGGAGAATGCCGTAGAGGCAATGGAAAATTCTTCGAAGAAGGTTCTATTATTTCAATACTTAATAAACAATACCGAGGCAATAATCAAAATTTCCGATACAGGTAGCGGAATCTCAGAAGATGATTTGCCAAAGGTGGCTGAACCATTCTTTACTACTAAAAAAGATCGAGCCGGTCTGGGGCTTTACCAGGCTGCTAAGATAATAAAAACGCAGGGTGGAGATATTGAATTTGGCAGCGAGACAGGAAAGGGTGCGACAGTAACGATTTCTTTCAGGAGTAGTAAGTTATGAGTGAACGTATGGTTATGCTTGTTGATGATGATATTTCGTTTCTGGAAAACATGAAGGATGGTTTGGAATACTCAATAAAAAATCTCAAACTTATTACACATACAAATGCAGAAGACGCCTGGAAGTCTCTTGGAGAGCATCCCATATCTTTGCTTATAACAGATCAGAAACTACCCGGTATGAGCGGGTTGGAACTTGTTAATCTTGTTGACAAAAAATATCCTGCCATTCCAATTATTCTTATTACAGCCTATGGAACTCCGAAATTAAAAGATCATGCAATGAATAGAGGCGCCATTAAGTTTGTCGATAAACCGATAGATCTTAAAGAAATGATTAGGGAAGTAGAAAAAGGGTTGGAACTCTCGGGGGATGAATTAACCAGTATAAGAAAAATGTCTCTCGCAACTATCTTAGAGCTGATAAGTATGGAAAAGAAAACTGTTTCTGTCGTTGTTAAAACTCAAAAAGCAAATAGAAGCGGTAGAATATGGTTTAAAGAAGGGAGCCTGATTGACGCTGAAGCAGATAATATTGAAGGCATAGAAGCTGTTTTTGAAATGCTTTCTTTCGGTGATGTGGATATTGTTGTAAGAGAAAGAGAGCATAACAGGATTACCATCTCCGGTGTGTCTCTTGAATATGTTTTGCTTGAAGGGATGAAACGTTTAGACGAAAAGATAGTTGAAGAAAAGGAAGATGTCAAAGAGCATGAGGAGCCTGATGATAAAATCCATAGGAAAAACAATGAAATTAAGGTAGAAACAAAGAAATTTGACAAAGCAATTGATCTTCTGAAAAAAGAACTGGGGAAAGCTTTGTTAGCCACCGATATTTTTACTATTACAGATAGCAATACGCTGACTTCTTACAACAGTTTCCCTAAAATCGGTAAACTTCTCAATGGAATGACTCAAAATATAAATAAGTATCTAAGCGAAATGAAATTGCCATCTATAAATGGATATTATCTAATGGACCTTGAAGATAACAAAACCCTAATAGTTATGACATTTAGAGAATACCGATGGGCAATACTTGTGGATAGTCGGGAGCTAAAGCTTGGTCTACTTATTAATTTAATTTTGCCAAATGTAATAGGGATGCTTCAATAAAGGCGTGATTAATGAATAAAGCTAAGGTTGTTGTTTTTGGTAAACCGGAAGCAAGGTAAGAGTACACTGATCCAACAATTGGTTCCCGGAACTTTGGATGTCGAATATGGGGGTAGGACAGTAGCATTGGATTATGGAAAAATTATTTTCAGGGGGCAGGAATTTCATCTCTTTGGAACTCCCGGTCAATCACATCTAACTCCTGTACGTGAATGTCTGACACAAGGTATAGATTTTGCAATATTTGTAATGGACAATTCACGCCATTTAGACAAGGAAGATATAGAATTATTAAAAGAATTGGAAGCTTTAAATGTCCCTTATCTTATTTTCGTTAATCAAAAGCCGGAAATTAATCCGGAGAAAAGAAAAATCGATAGATTGCTAACAGATTTTACGAAGCCCTTTCAAGTTATTGAAGGTTCGGCAAAAACCGGAGATGGTTTATCTAAGTTGTTGTTTGCACTGGAGGATGTGGTTGATTTAATAAGGCAGAAGGATGATTGAATTTTTAAATTGAAGTGAATACGTTAATTTACGGAAAGGATATTGCGAAGGTTAAAGTTAAAACCTGGAAACTCTTCTTCCAATTAGTGTAAAAATTGTTTAAGTCTTTGGTATAGTTGGCCAAAGAATTCAATTGCTTCTGAATCTTTCACCTCAAGAGTCCATATCGCGGCAAAGCCGCTAAAATGTAAAGATTAAATATCAAAATGAAAAATGGCAGATCAAAGTTCAAAAATGAATAAAAGAAACAGAGAAACAACGAATCACACGAATAACACAAATAAATTAAAAAAAATTACCACAGAGTACACAGAGAAAAACAGAACACACAGAGGACACAGAGAAAAAAACATTAAACCACGAAACACACAAAATACACTAAACCCCACTACCCCTTTTGGCTTTGTGTTTAAAAAAACATACTAAAAAAATAATTAGCCACGGATCTACACGGATAAACACAGATAAAAATAAACGAAAAAATCTTGAGTTAATCTGTGAAATCTTGTGGTTACCATCTGGGGTGTGATGTGGGCTTTGACGCGTTGTTTCCTCTTTTATTCCCTGGGATAGTAAACTTTCGGATTGATGTTGTATTTTTTAAGCTTAAGATAAATATTTTGTCTTGTCATTATAGCAATTTTTGATGCATCGGTAACATTTCCTTCCTTTTGTTTTAATAGATTTCTAAGATATTTCTTCTCAAAAGATTCTTTTGCCGCTTCATATTCAAGAATATTTGAAGGTTCAAGTTCCTCGCTTCTGCTTGTTCGCTCAGGCAAGTGCTCCGCAAGGATAGTTTTCTCCTGGCAAAGTATGACCGCTCGTTCGATCGCATTCTCAAGCTCACGGACGTTTCCGGGCCAGGAATAACGCATTAATACTTCCATCGCTTCATCGGAAACTCCCAGGATCCCTTTACGATTTTTATCGGAATAAGTCTTTAAAAATTTCTGAGTAAGCAATGGAATGTCAATTTTTCTATCCCTGAGAGGTGGTAAGGATATTTTGACCACATTCAGACGGTAATATAGGTCTTTTCTGAAATTTCCTTTAGTTAATGCATCTTCGATATTTCTGTTTGTAGCTGCAAGGATTCTTGTATCGGTCTTTCTTTCGTCGGTGGAACCAACAGGATAGAAAGTATTGTCTTCTAATACTCGGAGCAGCTTTGACTGAAATGCAGGTGATGTTTCCACAATTTCATCAAGGAAAATTGTCCCCTTATGGGCAATCTCAAAAAGTCCCTTCTTTTTCTTGTTGGCGCCGGTAAAGGCTCCTCTCTCATAGCCGAATAATTCACTTTCAAGCAGTGTTTCCGGCAGGGCACTACAGTTTATGGCAACAAATCGGTTTTCTTTTCTTGTTGAATTAAAATGTATCGCTTTTGCTACCAGTTCTTTGCCGGTTCCCGATTCTCCCTGGATTAATACCGTTGCCTCCGCGGAAGCTATCCGTTCGATTAATTCGAAAATTTCGTGCATTCCCTTGCTTTTTCCTATTATTCCGGAAAAACTAAATTTTTCCTCGGCCGTTTTCTTTAAAGATTGATAGCTTATCATTAGTTCCTTCTGCTCTATAGCTCTTTTTAATATTTCCAATATGGCTTTTGTAGAGGCAGGCTTTTCGATAAAGTAAAAAGCACCCATACGCATTGCTTTTACAGCAAGATCAACAGAGGCATGTCCTGTTATCATTATTACGGGGAAATCGGAATCAATATTCCTTATTGTTTTTAACAATTCGATTCCATCCATATCCGGGAGCATAAGGTCGACCAGTACAACATCGAAATCAATCTCTTTGAATCTGTTGAGTCCTTCTTCTGCGGTTGCGGCAGTCGATACGATAAAATCTTCTTTTTCTAATGCTCCGCTTAATAATTTCAAGAGCTTTTCATCATCGTCTATAATGAGTACTTTATTAGCCATAACGCCTCCTCGTAATATATTTCGCTCAAGCGTTTAATCTTATGATTTAATATATATAGAAGGAGTATATTGTCAAGTATATTCTACACTTGTTTATTTCAATTGTAATAGCCGTAGGGGCACTTTTTTATTTATGTGCTTGGTATTAAATGTGTTAACAATTGGAATAATTCTTTTATAGTAAGTAAACATGATGATTAAGATTGGAAGAAGTAATGACTTAGATGTATTTTTGGTGTTCAGGTGGCTTGTTCTGCTTTCTATAATTCTTATAGCTGGTTATGCGACGGATGATCTTATTAGAATTGATATCATTTACAAAATAGCTTTTATTTATTTTGTTTTTAATTTAA
>CAZRYJ010000088.1:0-8659 GCA_964604245.1 uncultured bacterium
ACATATTGAATAAATATAATATTACGGTGGCCTACTTTCATTTGGCATCCAACCGCTAATCCTTAATCCTCGCTCAACTTCCTGCTTTTCTACTAATCTTAAATTGACCCAAGACCTAAAACCCAATAACAACCTTGACATCCCTATTGAAAAAGATTATGTTTTCTTACAGCAAACTAAAAAAGGAGGGTTCATGAAAAAGTTTGTTTTATGCATTGTTTTGTTACTCATAAGTGTTCCACTTTCTGCCGGAATACTCGGCTTGTCAGCCGGAGTAACCGGTGGAGTCGAAAATTGGAAAATCAATACTGAGGATGCAGAAACTCAAACTCTTACGGCAATTGGACTCACAGCAAGTTTTTCTCCGCCTATTCTTCCGGTAGGTATTCGCGGAGATCTCGAATATGCCTGGACAAACGTAGAAACCCCAGCTGGAGATCTTAAACTTTACGATGTTTTTATTCTTCTTGGAATTGAATATTCTATTGCCCCTCCGCTTTCTCCCGCGTCCTTTTACGTTGGTGCCGGGTATGAAATATCAACAATTGGG
Organism: uncultured bacterium; assembly: GCA_964604245.1. Classification (GTDB taxonomy): domain Bacteria; phylum Hydrothermota; class UBA3072; order UBA3072; family UBA3072; genus JAFGHJ01. The sequence goes on from CAZRYJ010000088.1 coordinate 551, forward strand.
GGTGAATACCTGGAATATGAAGATCCGACCAAAAACGGATTTCTCATCTATGGTGGATTAAACCTGAGCCTGGGACTTTTTGGAGTCTTTGCCGAAACCGGTTACGGAATTATATTTGCCGAGAATGCAAATTATACACATGTTCCTATTAGAGGCGGAATAAAAGTCAGTATTTAACTTTAAAGAAAGGCCAATTATAAAGTACACAAAAATCTCTTTATTGTAAGTTTTTTTGTGTACTTTAATTTTAATTGAATATATCATTCTAAAGTTAATAATACAAAAAAGGAGGTGAAAAATGAATGGAGGAGGAGGAGCTGCCGCTGCCGCAATAGCAAATGCGATTAAAGCTTCAGGAGCTATAGTAAAACTTAAAGAAGAAGATTTTATCAAAGTAATCTCCAGAACCGAAAATCCACTTATTGTAGTATCAAAAGGGGGATTCCGAAAAAAGGATTTTGACTATCTTGCGGCTTACAAAGGATTTATCTTTTACGTAAGATCAAAAGAAGAATTAAATTTACCCGGAGACTGCGAAATTATATCCGCCCAACAAATATGGATACCTTATTAGAAAAAATAGTAATACTTTAAAATCAGTAATGGGGAAATTTTGAAATTTATAATGATTTATACCACTCTTCCCGATAAAACTATAACCAAAAAAATAGCAAGAACTTTGGTTGGTGAGAATTTAGTTGCATGCGCCAATTTTTTCCCAATTGAATCTATATATAGATGGAAAAACAAACTCAACGAAGATAAAGAATACGCTCTTATTATGAAAACAAGGAAATCCTTATACCGGAAAGTTGAGAAAAGATTAAAAGAGTTGCATCCCTATGAGGTTCCGGCAATCGTTTCCCATGAAATCAAAGAAGGGCTAAAAAGCTACCTTTCCTGGATAAAAAAGGAAACCACAAATTAACACAATATTTTTATCTCACCGCAGAGACGCAAAGAACGCAAAGCCACACCACCCCCAAACAGGAACCACAGGATTTCACCCTGGTACAGTCGTTCCTCCCTACAGGGCAGGCAGATTTACACAAGATTTTTTGTCGTTTAAAACCCATCCCCACCACCAAATTAATCGCACACAAAGACACAAAGGACAGAAAGTTTTTATTTGTTTTTTACGTTAACGGCCAAAAGCTAAGTTCAGGAATCTACCTAACAAATATCATCTGGTTCCTTAAAACAAGACCTTCTGTCTCCATAAGGCAAAAGTAAATTCCGGCTGATAAATCTTCAGGACTCCATTGTACGGAATGGCTGCCGGCTTCCTTATATCCTGAGCCCAAATCTGCAATTTCCTGTCCTGATAAATTATATACCCTTAAATCAACATAACCGTTTGTCGGTATCTCAAAACATATAGCAGTTGTAGAATAAAACGGATTTGGACTATTATATAATTTAAATGCAACTGATTCATCTTCCCAGAAATCCTCAATCCCTGCTTCACCTTCCAAAGCCACCTGCAATGCATAATATGCAGGCTTTGCCACATAATTATCATCAAAAAGCGATGGATATTCGTCAATACGCCACCCATGTCCGTCATCTATGTGCCAGGTATTCCAACCTACTTTTCCCGTAAAACGTTTCTCCAGTAAAACGTCTAAAATAGCACGATACGTAACCGCCTGCTCTTCAAAATCTTCTTGTGAATCTCCGTCCAGCCATACGCTTGCTTCCGTAACATGAAATTCGAGGGCATTGCTATGTGCCCAGTCGATCAAGTCTTTCAAACTGTTTAATGTACTTGTCGATTCCCAGCCCACATCCACATGAGCCTGCCATCCAATTCCATCTACCCGAAGGCCAAGATCCTTAAGGTAAAGCACAGTTTGTTTAATCCTATTCCAGGAGGCAGTATTCTCGGGGTGTTCATGGTGATTGTAAATCAACTTTATATCAGGCGCTAAAGAATCGCAAATTTTAAAAGCGTTTACTATGTAAACAGGAACATCATGCGTATCCAGACCGATTTTATACCACGGGCATTCCCAACTACCAGGAATACCACCGTCCTCTGTATGCCAGCTTCCATTAATCACAGTTTCATTAACAACATCCATGTACTCAAAACCGGGTGTTCCATTATAACGCTTACAGAGCGAATCCAGAAATACACGCATGTTGGTATCAAGTTCTCCGGCAGTTCTCTCATCATCCATCGCCCAATTAGAACACTGGGGACCAATCGGACAGTGCATTCTTAGTATCTGATCATTGGAAACTATATGGCTAACCCAGGTGTCTGTCTGCCACCAGCTCCAGCTGGAGCTATTATCGGGATGGATGCTCCACTGCTTGAAATCGTTTTCAGGAGTAACATAGCTGAATTCCCGATCCAGAATATTTCCTGTATTCGAACCTAAAAGCCATGCCGCTGTCGTACCACCGATAATGATACTGTCGGCATACCTATCAGCTACAATCTCTCGAAGTCTTCGCCCCGTTGGCACCGGCTGAGCCAGAACCTTGAGAGAATAAATAAAACAACAAACTAATAAAACAATCATTACACGTCTAAACACTTTAGCACCTCCCCTTATTTATATACTAATATAATATTTTCACTATGTCAAGTGCGTCAAATGGGGGTTGCTATACTAAGCTTTTAGATTATCCTTGAATGAATTTTTAAGAGGGAAATTTGAAAAAAAATATAAAATCAAAACAAAACGGAATTGGTGACTTTATGCGCTCCGCGATGTGGATGTGGGCACGTTCCAGTCTATCGGGAATGCTTTTCTTCTTAAGAGTAGCAATTAGACTTCTACTTGCTAAAAGACTAAAAAAGAAAAAACAAACAAGCATCGACGGCAACATCCCCACTGTTATAGCAATAAGCCCAACAATGCGCTGCAATTATAACTGCACGGGCTGCTACTCAAGAGACAGAGTTTCAAATAACGAGCTTCGGGCGCAGGAACTTGATTCTCTTTTCACCGAAGCAACATACCTTGGAGTTCTCTCCGTGGTAGTTACAGGAGGAGAACCATATCTGCGATCTGATACAATCGAACTTATGGAAAAGCACAAAAAACTTCTTTTTATATCTATCACAAACGGGTCAAAAATGACTTTAGAACTGGCAGAACGCATCTCAAAAAGTGGAAATATAATTCAACTTGTCAGCATTGAAGGTCTTAAGAAACACACTGACAACAGAAGAAAAAAAGGAGCTTATCGAACAGCCGTTCGTGCGATGAAATTACTGCGAGATACCGGTGCATGTTTTGGTTTTGCCGCAACAAATACTTCCGAAAATTCAAAATTTCTTGGTACTGATATATTTATAAACAGCATGGTAGACCTTGGGTGTTCTATCGGATATTTTACGGAATACGTGCCCTGCGGGGCGCATCCAAAATTAGACTGGGTTCTAAGTAAAGAAGAAAGAAACTCGTTTCGAAAAAAAGTCCTGGATTTTAGAAAAAGAAAACCAATTGTGCTGGTTCAATTTCCTCAGGATGAATACGGCGAAGAAAACCGTTGTACAGCAGCCGGAATTTCATCTTTACATATTAATTCCGAGGGAGGCATCGAACCCTGTCCATTTATAAATATTTCCCTCGAGAATATACGTAATGGCGGCTTAAAAGCAGCCTGCGAATCTCCTTTTTTAAAGGCAATTCGGGAAAGAGGGGACCTCTTACAGAGAGAAAAACTTGCGTGTTCACTATTCGAACATTATTCGGAACTGCAAGAATTAGCAGGAAAAATTTAAAAAACAAAGACCAAAACAAAAAAAAGAGCAACAACGAATCACACGAATAACACGAATAAATGCAAAAAAACTATTTTTTAAAACAATAACTACTTTTCACTCATTTGTGAAATTTGTGCTATTTGTTGTTACTCTTAGTTTCATTGGGGTTGAGGGGTTTAATCAACAATACTAATTTTGTTGTTTTTTTCGTGTCTTTGTGCCTTGGTGGCTAATTACCCGTTTGACAATTAAGAAAAATATGATAATATTACGCTGAGGAAAATTATGAGTTTAAATTGCGGAATTATAGGTCTACCAAATGTTGGCAAATCAACAATATTCTCTGCTTTGACCTGCCTTTCTGTAAAGGCTGAGAATTATCCTTTTTGTACCATTGAACCAAACCTGGGTATGGTTGAAGTACCCGACGAAAGACTAAATAAAATAGCCGATATATTAAACATAGAAAAAAGAATACCCGCAATTGTAGAATTTGTAGATATAGCGGGTCTTGTTGAAGGAGCATCCAAGGGAGAAGGTCTTGGAAATCAATTTTTGAGTCACATTCGAGAAGTAAATGTTATAATTCATATAGTAAGGTGTTTCGAAGATCCGGACGTTTCTCATCCTTATGAAAATATCGATCCTACACGCGACATTGAGGTAATCAACATGGAACTAATACTTGCCGATCTCCAAACTGTAGAGAAAAGCCTACAAAAAAATATAAAATTACTTAAAAGTCAGGACCAGAAGCTGAAAAAGAACGCGGAAGGTACAGTATCCTCACTTGAGAAACTGCAGCAGGAACTAAAAAACGGGATACCCGTAAAGAACATAGATTTAAAAGATGAAGAGAAAAAAGCTATAAAAGATTTAAATCTTCTTACAACTAAAGAAGTATTGTATGTCTGTAACATTGACGAAAAAAGTATCAACAGCGAAAACAAATTCACAGAATCAGTGAAGAATTACGCGAAAAAGGAAAATACTCCGGTAATCGAAATCTGCGGCAAGGATGAACAGGAAATTGCGGGAATTGAAACCGAAGAAGAAAAAAAAGAATTCATGGAAATGCTTGGTCTGGAAGATTTAGCTCTCAATCGCCTTATAAAAACCGCGTACGATCTTTTAGGTCTAAAGACTTTCTTTACAGAAAACGGAAAGGAAGTCCGTGCCTGGATGTTTAAAAAAGGATCAAAAGCACCGGAGGCGGCGGGAATCATTCACACTGATTTTCAGAAAGGATTTATCAAGGCAGAAGTATTTCACTGTAATGATTTATTTGAATATGGTTCTAAAGCGAATATAAAGAATAACGGAAAAATAAGAATCGAAGGCAAAGATCATGAAGTCAAAGACGGCGATGTTATTTTATTTCACTTTAAAGTGTGAAGAAAAAATATTAACCAAAGAGAACATAGAGAAATAATTATGTTTCAAAAGAAAAAAATACTGAGTACACAGAGAGAAAAAATGTCCTGGGTTAATTTTCACACTCACTCTAATTTTGACGACGGAAACGTAAAACTTGAGGAATACGTTAAGGAAGCCTTAAAACAGAACGTTGCTATTCTAGGTTTTAGCTCTCATAATCCTCTGCCCTTCCCGGTAGATTGGGTACTAAAAAAAGAAGATTACAATAAATACTGTAAATCGGTTCGAAAACTTTCAGAAACATATAAAGATGAAATCAAAATATTGCTTGGATTGGAAATGGATTTTTTACCTACTTTAAATTCTTTTTATAAAAAAGGGTTTGACTTATCCGCCCTTGATTTTCTAATAGGGTCTGTTCACTTTGTAAATTATTTCAATGAAAATAAAGGCTGGGCAATCGATGAAAGTGAAGAGGATTTCATACGGGGATTAGATGAAATCTACGACGGGAATATAAAAAAGGTAGTAGAAGATTATTATAAACTAATCAGAGAAATGTTAAGGTTGGAGAATCCCGACATAGTGGCCCATCTTGATTTGATAAAAATGAACAATAAAGATGAAAAATATTTCTCTGAAGAAGAGAGCTGGTACAGACAAGCCGTACTGGAAACTTTAAAAGCAGTTGCCAAGTCAAGTTCAATATTAGAAGTAAATACCGGAGGGATCGCAAGAGGAAAGATAGATTCTTTATATCCAAGCAACTGGATAATTGAAGAAGCTTATAATATGCGTCTCCCGATAACTTTAAGCTCGGATGCCCACAGACCGGAACAGATTACCGCAAAATTCAAAGAAGCCGCCATACTCCTTAATTCTATCGGGTATAAAGAAGTTTACGTTTTACACAAAAAAACATGGGCTCCACATCCGTTTTCGGTGGAAGGAATCGAACTTTAAAAAAGCTTAACCACGAGATTACACAAGATTATCACAAGATTTTTGTTTGTTTACCCATCCCTACAACTAAAAGAATTAGCCACGGATCTACACGGATAAAAAAAGAATATTTTTTGTTTTAAAACTTCCAACTCCACACTATAATTGGACGCAGATAAACGTAGCTTTTACTAAGACCTGATTTCAATTTTATCTTTATAAATTTCCAAAAAAAGGGCCTTCTCTGCGTCCTCAATTTTAAAAACACCTTTGTTCTGCGTTTTATGCAACTTGAAAATCTGACCGTTTTTAATTCCATCCCCAGGCGGAAATCTAGTCAACCAAAAATCAGCAGGCTCATTTAGTATAAGCACTAGCATCGTTCCCTTTCCATCCTGAAAGGTATCGTGTTTTTCGCCTTGCGATTCTTCATCTTTTTTGTAAATACCCTCTTTTAATTTCATCTCATCCATTTTTTCTCTTTTTCTAAAAATATAAAAAACAATTCTTCATTTAGCAAGTTGTCACAAAATCATATCTATTTTAAACACGTAGAAAATAACAATCACGTCTTGAACATTAAAATTATTAGTGATATTCGTGTAATTTGTTGTTTCTACTTCTGGGATGGGTTGTTGGGTTTTAAACAAACAAATTTTTAGTTGTTTTCTTTGCATCCTTAGTAGCTTTGTGTGAGAATAAATGGGGGGTTGGGGTTGGGTTCTAAACAACAAAAATCTCTGTGTACTCTGTGTTTTTTTCTTCTCTCTGTGTACTCTGTGGTAGATATTTTTTGTTTTTCCTATTCAACGATTCAACCATTCAACTGTATTGATTTTTCCTAGAAGAATCAATACCTAAACAAAGTCTCCAGAAAAGTATACTTATCCAAAAGACCCAATCCTCCCTTAACCGCAGTCTTTTCCGAGTATTCAATATTACCATCTTTCGGTACATTTTCCCCTGAGATCAGAAAAGGAACAGGGGTCCTGGTATGTTTTCGTAACCTTACCGGTACGGGATGATCCGGAAGAACTCCGATAGTAACATCATTACCGATTTCACTTAAAACAGGTCTAATCAATCTTTTATCAAATTCCTCAATTGCTCTTATTTTCAAATCGATATCTCCCATATGTGAACATTCATCGATAGCCTCAAGATGTAAATAAACAAAATCACTACGCTTTAAAGCATCTAGAGCAGCCTCAACCTTATTCTCATAATTGGTATCGATAAAACCCGTCGCGCCGTGAGGCTTAATAGCCTGCATCCCTGTTAGTTTACCGATTCCGAGAATTACATCTACTGCGGATATTACCGCACCTTTTTTATTGTACTTCTCTTCAAACGATTCAAAATGAGGTTTTCTTCCCGGACTCCAGGGCCAGATACAGTTGGCTGGTCTTTTATTATTTTTCATAAGGTTTATATTCGGGGGAGCGTTTGCTAAAATTCTTATACTATCATCAACCAATTTATTAATAACTTCAGCAGTTATTTTACTTCCCTCAGCCTGCGCATACGGTAAAACATCTTTCCATTTTTTACCCTGATTTGAATCCGGCTTATGATATCCTATTTTATCCGAAAATTCCTCTCCCTTAAGAATCAAAAGATTTCTGTAACTAACACCCGGATAAAAACTTACCTTTTCATTGCCCAGTTCTTTATTCAATAAACTTATCAAATCATCCGCGCTTTTCTGATCGATTTGACCCGCGGAATAATCCTCCAATATACCATCAATTATAGTTATAAGATTGCACCGGAAGGCTATTTCATTTTCTTTCAATTCTACATTTTTGCTTGCAGCTTCAATCGGACCTCTTCCGCAATAGTTCTTCGCGAGATTATATCCCAGAACCGATAGGTTCGCGGCATCACTTGAAGATGGAAAAGGCTTTGGTATGGTAAGAAGCGTTCCCTGTGCTCCGTTTTTTGCAAGAGAATTAAGAGACGGCGTATTTGCAACCTCAAGAGGCGTCTTTCCTTTTAATTCGGAAACTGGCTCATCCGCCATTCCATCCGCTAAAAAAACTAAGTATTTCATGATTTTACCATTT
>CAZRYJ010000089.1:0-8635 GCA_964604245.1 uncultured bacterium
TTCATGAAACCTCCCTTTCTGTCAGTATTGCACTTATTGGTGGTATTGAATCAGGAGCATACCATTCAGGTTCTCTCATATATAAAATTCTATATAATGAGTCTTTTGGCTGAAGAGTATTGTGACTATTGCTTGGATCAAAGAAACTATTTTTATCATTAAGGTCTATCCTATATCCTAAATTATGTAAATCTTCTCTTATTGTTGTTGGAAGCTGAGTCCCTGGACCAGCTCTTACATGTCCACCAACAATCCATCCTGGATGGTTTGGATCACCCATAAAACCAGATTCAGCATGACCTATGCTTGGATCCCAGAATATTAAAAATCTGTATCTTTGATTCCAGTCTTCAGGATTTGAGGAATGTGAACTTATAAAATTTATAGGTGTTGAGTCATTTATAATACCACAAGACATGTATTTACATTCACTTCTAATTCCATTAATAAAACCTTGTAATATTTCTGCAGGCATTCCTGTAGTATCTATATCATAATGCATTGAATCTTTTAAATGATCAGGAACTCTTGCCGAACTTAATGTTGGGCTTCTTTGTATTAAACCATTAAAACGATATATATCAAACTTACTAGTATCTGTTGGTATTAAAAAAGGGCTTATAATAGTGTCTTGTCCTAGTTGTAATATTAAAGGATGTTTTTTAGAATAATGTACTCCTGTAGTATCTTCAAAAGCAAAATACAAAGTATCTTTTTCAGTTCCTCTTGTAAGTGAGCTTTGAGTCTTTGCTCTGGTTGATGTATTTCTATTATTCTCATTGCTTTCTTCTTTAATTAAATTTATACTAAGAGCAAAAGGCATTCCATTTAAAACTACAAAATTACCTCTTCCTATAACTTCATTTCCTTTTTTTAAGTTTATAATATATTTTTGCTGTGGAAAATTTAAAACAGAAAGACTGCCTTCAGTTTTGCTTCTTTCTTTTATTATTGTTCCCCTTGGTCTTCCAAGAACATCAAAAATATTAATTGTTAACTCATAAGCCTTATTGCTTTCTAAAATTAAGTTTTGCCCATTACTATAAATTCTTATATTCTTAGATTCTTCCTCAGTTATTCCTCCATTAGTCTCAAAGATAAGAGAATAGAAACCATTTGTATCCGCAAATGTAGAATCATGGGTTATCTCTTCTTTTACTTTAGCATTTGCTACAGGATTTTCCTCACCATAACTTCTAACCTGTCCGGATACTTCTGTGGAAGCCCTTGCAGTTATTGCTCCTAAACCAAGCGCAGAAAAAACAATTAATGGTAATTTATATTTGGATATAAATCTTTCAAGTACGCTCATAACCCCCTCTATTTATCATTAATATTGTAAGGCTTTAAAGAGGAAATGTCAAGCAAAGCAAAGTTGACATTTAATTGTAAAAGGTTATATTCTTTAAATATAAGATGGAAAATAAAATTTTGGTAAAATACAGAAGAAACAAGGATAAAATAAGGAATCTTTTCTGCAGGAAAGAAGTTGTAATTGCTTACGTTTTCGGTTCGTTCGGCAAAAAGGATTTTTCTCCTCTAAGTGATGTGGACTTCGCGGTATATCTCGATGAAAACTTATCCGATAATAAGAGCTACGATATTTATCTCGAATTATTAAATAACTTAATATCGCTTTTAGGCGACAATATCGATCTTGTGTTAATGAATTTATCTGAACTTCTTATGAATTTCAATATAATCAAAGAGGGAGAAATCATTTTCGAGCGTTCGGAAACAGAAAAAGCTCTAATAGAATCCAAAATAATTAGTAAACACTTAGACATAGATTATTATAACAGCAGACATGTCGATATTCAGCTCAAGAGAATGGAAAAAGCGGGATTAAAATGAGAGAAGAAATTGCGAGGAAACTCGAACACTTAAAGAAATACGTTAAACATTTAAAAAATTTTCAGGAACAAGATATAAAATATCTCAACAATCATCCTTTAGAGTTAGCTGCCATCGAAAGATTTTTTCATCTCTCTATAGAAGTGGTTCTGGATATCTGCTCGATGATAATCTCATACGAAGGATTTGAGAAACCAGATGAATACAGAAAGAGTATTCTTATACTCGGTGAAAGAGGAATTTTGGAAAATAAGTTCGCGAATAAATTTGCAAATATCGCGGGATTTCGAAACATTCTTGTGCATGATTACGCGGAAATAAAAGTTGAAAAAGTTCATTACCATCTTAAAAATAATTTAAAAGACTTTGATTCTTTCGCAAAACAAATCGCGAAATACCTTAATAATCTTTAGTTAGAGTAAATTTAAACACGAGTTTAAACTTAAATCTTTAAACATTTATATCCTTTTTTGAAGAATCTACTTTTGTGCCTTGGTGTTATAATTCAGTCATTAGCCGTTGGTCACTGGTTCCTTGTCAAAAAACAAAAACAATAAAAATATTCGTGTGATTCGTGTAATTTGTTGTTTCTTTGTGTCTTTGTGAGCTCTGTGTGAGGATATTCCTTTGGGGTAGGGTTGGGAGTTAAAACAACAAACCTCTTCTCTGTGTTCTCTGTGAGTTTGTTTTTTCCTCTGTGTCCTCTGTGGTTAAACTCTTTTAACTCTCAAAAAACCGGCGTTTATTGCCACAATAACGGTACTCATAGACATAAGTATCGCACCTACGGCGGGGGAGATTATAATACCTGCACCATATAACACTCCTGCGGCAAGAGGTATTGCGATTACGTTGTACCCGGTAGCCCAGAAAAGATTTTGAACCATTTTTCTATACGTTGCTTTGCCAAAAAGAATAAGAGATAAAACATCTTTGGGATTGCTGTTTACGAGTATTATGTCCGCGGTTTCCGCAGCAACGTCTGTTCCCGAACCAATGGCAATCCCCACGTCTGCCTGGGCAAGAGCCGGAGCGTCGTTTATCCCATCTCCTGTCATAGCAACCACTTCTCCCTTATCCTGAAGTTCTTTAATTTTTAACTGTTTTTCATGCGGCAAAACCTCGGCAAAGAAACCATCCAATTCAAGCTCATCTGCTACTTCTTTTGCAACATCTTTATTGTCTCCGGTAAGCATCCGGCACTTTATTCCCTCCTTTTTCAATCTCTTTATAGCTTCAAAAGAATCTTCTCTGATTCTATCGGATAGTTCTATTAATCCTATCAGCTTACCATCGATCAAAACAAACACCAACGTACCGCTTAGCTTTTTCGTAACTTCTTCAGGGATTTTTTTTATGTTCTTATCCAGGTAATTTTTACTAACCAGTTGCACTTCTTCCCCGTCGACTTTCCCTTTGACTCCTTCTCCTTTTATAACCTCGAAATCCTCGCTTTTTAATGTTTTAACGTCTAACTCTTTTGCTTTATTCAAAATACCTCTTGCTATGGAATGCTCGGAATTTACTTCGAGCGAAGAGGCTATTTGAATTATATCTTCTGCGTCATACTCGGAATCAAAAGTTTTAATGAAGCTTATACCGAATTTACCTTCTGTTAAAGTACCGGTTTTATCGAAGACTAATGTAGTTATATTCCTTGAATTTTCGAACGCGGTTCTGTTTCTTATGAGAAGTCCGTTCTTTGCCGACAAAGACGTCGAGACTGCACCTACAAGAGGTATGGCAAGACCAAGAGCGTGAGGGCAGGTTATTATCATTACAGTTGCCATTCTCTCAATCGCAAATGCGATATCGGGTGCTTTAAACAACCAAAAAATCAACGTTACTGTACCTGCTGTTATCGCAATAATGGTGAGCCACACCGCAGCTCTGTCTGCCAGGCGTTGCGTTTTTGATTTAGAAGCCTGAGCCTGTTTAACCAGATTAACTACCTTATTAAGATAAGAATCCTCTCCCGTTCCCACTACCTTTGCCTTTAGGACTGAATCTCCGTTGACGGAACCACCTATTACTTTATCGTCCTTTCCCTTTTCAACCGGTTTTGACTCTCCGGTAAGCATGGATTCGTCGATATAACTCTTTCCTTCGGTAATGACCGCGTCAGCGGGAACTATCTCTCCCGCTTTGATTAAAATAACATCTTCTTTCTTAAGCTCGGATATTTTGACGTCTGAAACATTTTTTCCCTCTAATAAATGCGCTGTATCCGGCAATAAATGCGCAAGCTTTTCCAGTGCTCTTGAGGCACCCAGAACCGATTTCATCTCTATCCAGTGACCAAGCAGCATAATATCTATAAGTGTCGCAAGTTCCCAGAAAAAGTATTTACCTCTAAGACCAAAAACAACCGCGGCGCTGTAAACGTAAGCTACGAAAATAGCCAACGCGATAAGCGTCATCATCCCCGGTTGTTTTTCTTTTAATTCATCATAAAGACCTTTGAGAAACGGCCAACCACCGTAGAAGAAAACAAAACTCGATAGCACAAACATTAAATATTTATCGCCCAAAAATGTTAATGTGTAATTTAAAAATCCTTGAATAAGAGGAGAAAGAAGTAATATTGGGATGGTTATTATTGTAGAAACAAAAAATCTCTTTTTAAAATCCCGAACCATGTGTTTATGATGTTCTGTGTGATCATGCCCACCATGATGTTCATGGTGATCGTGTTTCATTCCTTCATATTCACAATTATCACAAACTATCTCTTTTTTCACTTCCTCGAGGTCAACATTACACATAGAACACTTGCCAGGTTTGCCAAACTCCATACCACACTCCGGACATTTGTATTTTGGCATAATTTATCTTACCTGAATTCCTCATCCAGGCGTTTCATGTCTTCTTCTCCTAACTTCCAACCGAGAGCACCCAGATTTTCTTTGAGATGTTCAGTATTTGTTGACTTCGGTATAGTGATGATATTTTTTTTAGAGATAAGCCAGTTTATCGCAATCTGACTAAGCGTTTTATTGTAATCTTTTGAAATTTCTTCTAACAATCTATTTTCTTCTCGAAACAACCTTCCTCCGGCGAGAGGTTTCCATGCCGTTATAATAATATCATTTTCCTGACAGAAAGGAACTATCTCCGACTCGATATGTACGTTGTACGCGCCGCTGTGCCTTGTCAGTAAATTGTATTCTATTTGATTGTTAACAATTTTGTTTTCTGCATATTTCCCGGCTTCTTTTAATTGTTTTACGGAAAAGTTGCTTACTCCGACAAACCTTATTTTCTTTTGCTCCACAAGGTAATTCATTGCTCGCATTGTTTCTTTTACTGGGATTTCCGAACTTGGTATATGAATAAGATATAAGTCTATATATTCTGTTTTTAGTCTTTTTAGACTGCTTTCCGCAGCCTTGATACAATCGTTATATCGTAAATGCTGCGGCAAAACTTTTGTTGTAATAAAAAGCGACTCCCTATCAAAATCATTTATAGCAAGCCCGACCAACTCCTCAGAATGCCCCGCGCCGTACATTTCCGCTGTATCTATATGAGTATAACCAAGTTCTATGGCTTTTTTAATTGCAGCAACACCCTCCATGTCTTTACTTGTATCTCTACTCATCCCTCCACCAATTTCCCATGTCCCAAGCCCCAAAACCGGGATATCGGTATCGTTTATTAATTTCTTATACTCTATTATACCCTCCCTATATAACTCTTATTAACGTCTCCTCTTCCTTTTACCTCCGCTGAACATGCCTCCGATTGATATGTTAAGTCCTAATATAAAACCTAAATTATAAGGCCAACCGGTGTTATTAACCTCATACAAGCCGACATCATTTGTAAAAAGGCTTACAATAAAAGTTATAATAATTATTGCGCCGTGCCATAGCCCCACCCAGAAACCGGCTTCGTTTCCCGGATTGATTTCTTGATTCCATTCTTCGTTACCCGGAGCACAGCTCATAAAGACAAGAGCTACGATTACAACTAACAGCAGATAAAAGCTTTTCTCTTTCAAAATAACACCTCCTGAATTTATATTTGTTTATATTAAATATTGTCAATAACATTATCAAACTTTCTCCGCGCCATCTTAACTCCTTACCATTAATTAAAGATTACACAAAAAAACTTAAATAGTCAAGAGTCAAAAGACCCATCCCACAACACCTCTTTTCAACCACAGATTACACTGATTTTCACAAGATTACCCCACCACACACCAAAACTAAGAGGAACAACAAATTGCACAAATAGCACGAATAAAGAAAAAAAATTGTTTGTTTTTACTAAAACCTAAAACCCTAAACCTAAAACCTAAACTAACCACAGAGAAAAAAAGAATACACAGATAAAAAAGTATATTTTTTGTTTTTTACTATACCCTAAATACTATACCCTAATATTTTAAATACTATCTGCTAACTACTCTCTACTTACTATTGATTTATTTTTTACTTGTGGCAAATAATTTTTCTGTTTTTTTATTCAATAAGACCCAGATAGAATAGATGCCGACTGCGGTACCAATTGGGAAATTCAATAAATCAAGAAACGATAGAATTAGAACAAGAATTCTTGCCCACCCTTGATATTTTAAAAGTCCGATTCCGCCGACAATTCCGGGCAGAGAAAAAACTATGAAAAACCAGGGTACAACTACCCCAACGATTTGGAGAATGCGCATTGCCTCTTCATCTACATCTGGAATTTTTGCAACTATGTTAAGTACCGCAAATATAATCACTGCAACCAAAATTCCTAATACACTAAAAGCTATATTGATTATTCCTACTGCTTTAACGTGATTTTCCATTTTTCCTCCTTAAATTTACTACTATAATTCTGCTTTTTCTACAAAAAAGCAAGAGGCTAAAGTTAAAATAACACTAAATAAAAATGTTGCCATCACGGTTGCTATATTAAGAGTAAAAGTTTCTACTTCTCCGGCTAAAGTAAAGCGCATAGAGATTTCCGGAAGATAGGAAAAGATTTTTCTTCCAAAATTCAAATATCTGGCATATATCACCAAAAGTCCGATAAGGCTTCCGGCAGTGATCCATCCTTGCGCTCTGGAAAAGACTCTGCCCAGAAGATATGAAAACATAGCAAAGGGAACAAAGAGAAAAATCCTGAACGCGGTCAAAAACCACAATTTAGAAAAAGTTAACACATCCACTCTAAACTGTTCGGTGAATCCCGTTAATATAAGGTAGGGGATAAAGAAAACAAGAAATACATATAGGAAAATTTCTACAGCTAAAACCCCAACTTTGCTTAAGACTATATTATAACCCCTTAACGGTAGTGATAGAAGAAGAAAATTCGTATTTGAGTCCCATTCGTTCTTCCATATAAGAAAAGCTCTGACCAAAGCCATAAGCGGAAAAGCGGGAAGCGTGAAAAATATTACCATCATAGCCATAAATCCTTCAGTGACCTTGGTTAAAGGCAAAAACAAGAAATTAACACCAAGCACAAATCCGCAGAAACCAATAATCCAGTTCTTTTCTCCAAGGAGTTCCTTTTTAAATAATCTAAACATAAAGCTCCTCCTTGAAAATCTGATCCATCGATTTGCCGTATTTTTCTCTTAGCGCATCGGACTGCCCATCGATAACCACATTACCTTCTTTCATAAATATAGTCCTCTCGAACAGCATTTCCGCGTCAGTTACTATGTGTGTGGAAAATATGAATGTTTGACCTTCTCGGTATGCTTTAAGAATCCCGGAGGTAATGTTTGCTCTTGAAGCCGGGTCTATTCCGGATAGAGGTTCGTCAAGGAGGAATGTCTTTGCGTCCCGGGAAAGAGTCAAGACTAATTTTAACTTTGCCCTTAGACCTTTGGATAAATGCGCGATGTATCGGTGAGTGGGAAGATTGAAAAAGTCAACAAGATTCTTTTCCTTTTCTTTGTTCCAGTCAGAAAAAAAGCCCGAATACCATTCTATCAAATCCTGTGCTTTCATCCAGTGATAAGTAGAATCATATTCGGGATAAAATGCGGTTGTCGATTTTAGCTCTATTCCCGGAGGGCTTCCATCGATTTTTATTTCCCCCAAAGTTGGCCGACAATACCCAAAAATAAGTTTAAGAAGAGTTGTTTTTCCGCTACCGTTTGGTCCGACCAGCCCAACAAACGAACCATCTTCAATGTCCAGGTTTATATTGTTTATAGCATATACGTCACCGTACCTCTTTACAAGGTTTTTAATTTTTATCATCTATCTTCCTCACTAATTTTTTTATTTCTTTTTTAGATAAACCCATTGAAGTTAAGCTTTCAACAAAACTATCTACTACCTCTTCGACCATCTTCTCTTTCAGCTTATCGCGAGACTTTTTTTTCACCCATGTGCCTTTGCCAACCCAACTTTCTACGATACCTTCTCTCTCCATTTCCCTGTAAGCCCTTGCCACCGTATTGGGATTTACCCCTAATTCTTCCGCAAGAGCACGTACCGTGGGAACATCTTTCTCGATGTCTCCTCGCGAAATCCTTTCTTTAATCTCTTGAACTATTTGTCTCCATATCGGTTTACTTTTATCAATTTCCATAATATTGTATCAATAGTATAATACAATCTCAAAATTTGTCAAGGGGTTTTATGATTGTTTTTTAGGGTGTCGATAAACGCGTGGGCTGGAGCTGTTGAAAATCTTGTGTTAATCTTGTCCTGATATAAATTAAATATCAAAAATTAAAAAGCAAAATGACAGATAATAACTTCGGATTCGGGATTTTGGATTTAGAATTACTATGTCAACCCCCTGATTTAATTATGCCGATTTC
>CAZRYJ010000090.1:0-4757 GCA_964604245.1 uncultured bacterium
TCTTCTTCGATTAAGTCTTTTACTGCTTTAGCGAGTTCTTTGTACTCATAAGGTTTTTTAATTATTGCGTTGAAACCAAAGCCCTCGTGATTGGACATTACCGGATCATCGGAATAACCGCTGGATACTATTGCTTTAACTTTTGGGTCAATCTTACGCAGTTCTTCGAGGGCTCTTAAACCTCCCATAGCTCCCGGGATTGTCAGATCAAGAATGACTACATCATAAGGTTCTCCCTTTCCCATTGCTTCTCTATATAAACTTAATGCTTCTTCTCCGTCTTCAGCTCCGAGGACCTCATAACCAAACAAATTAAGAGCTCTCTGGGCAGCTTTTCTTATAAAGGATTTATCGTCCATAATTAATACTTTGCCTTCGTATTTAACCAATTTTTCTTTTTCCCCTTTTATTTTTTTCTTGAGTTCCACTACTGCGGGAAGGTATATATGAAATGAGGTTCCAACTCCAACCTTAGAATCCGAATAGATAAAACCTTTGTGTTTTTTGATTATTGAAAAAACGGTAGAAAGTCCAAGCCCGCTTCCTTTGTGCTTGGTTGTGAAGAAAGGGTCGAATATTTTTGATATATGCTCTTCAGATATACCATATCCTGTATCCTGGATGGTAACTTTTACGTATTTTCCTTTCTCAAGAGGTATTTTCCCCGTTTCTTCTATTTCGGCATTTTCTGCTTTTATGGTTATTTCTCCCGCCTGGGTCATAGACTCGTTTGCGTTTATAATTATATTGTTTATGACCTGATTCATCTGACCTTTATCTATATTGACTTCCCATAGATCTTTCTGGAAATCAAATTTGCATTTGACATTTGAACCAACGAGAAGAAAATCAGCTGATTCTTCGATTAACTCTTTGATAGAGGCTTTTTCCTTTATCGGTATTCCTCCTTTTGAGAAAGTTAAGAGTTGGTGAGTTAAGCTCTTGGCGCTTTGGGCTGCTTTTTCGGATTCGGTTAATATTTCATAAACTTCATCTTTTGCATCTAAATGTAACTTTGCAAGTGAAATGTTGCCTATAATCCCGGTGAGGAAATTGTTGAAGTCATGAGCAATGCCTCCTGCAAGAATACCTATTGATTCAAGCTTTTGGGTTTTTGCAATTTCCTGTTCCATTATTTTTTTGTCGGATATATCTATTGTTTGCAAAACTATTCCCTGGAAATAACCCTTATCGTCCATAATTGGTTCCCAGGAGCTTGAAGCATACCATATCTGCCCATCTTTTCTAATGGCTTTATATTCAAAATTTGTACCACCTGTATGTTTTTTATAGGATTTTTCGAAAATTTTCCTTGCCTTATCATTATCGTCTTCATGTACCCACCAGATAAAATTTTTCTCCAGTTCTTTCCTATTGTAACCCGTTATTTCTTTGCAATTTGGGCTTACGTAAATATTTTCACCTTCTTTGTTTGTTATTACAAGTAAACTTGGTATTGTTTCCACGATTAAACGAAATCTCTGTTCATTCTGTTTCAAAGCTTTTACAGCCTTAATACGCTCGGTTACATCCTGGGAAATTATTATTGCTCCCTCAGAAAAAGGTGCGATACTGATTGAGAGGTATTTTTCCCCGTATTTCATTTCCGGGAATTCTTTGTTTTTACCTATTTTTATACATTTCATCAATTCTGTATACATGTTTTTTTCGTGTTTTGACCCATAATCCTTGTACATGATGTCACCGATTTTGGGTATTCTATCTCCCGATTGTCTTTTTGCCAGATTACTTTTAATTACTTTCCCGTTATGATCTACTACTATAGTTTCGACTGGGCTATAATTGAATAATGCAAAATTAAAAGCTTCTCTTTCCTGAATCTTTCTTTCGTTTTCTTTCATTGCAGTTATATCTCTTGTGGTTGCCACGAATGCCTGGGGTTGTCCCTTATTGTTTTTTATCAAAGAAGCATTTAGTTCACCGGTGAAAGTAGAACCGTCTTTTTTTAATAAAGTATATTCTAAATTTTTAATACTGTTTTCCTCTAATGTTTTCTTTAGATTTGCCTTTGCCCTTTTGTGGTCAGAAGGAGCAATTAATTTAAAGGCGCTTTTACCGAGCAGTTCTTTCGGGTTTTTATATCCGTGCATCTTAAGGGTTCTTTCGGATACATAGGTGATTTCTCCTTTTAAGTCGGTTACTGTAACTGCGTAGGGTGAGGTATCTATGAGAATTTTATATAGCTCTTCGGAGTCCCTTAATGCCTGCTCTAACTTTCTTTTTTCCGTTATGTCTCTGACGACTTCAAGCAAATTAACAACATTCCCTTTGTCGTCCTTTATCGGGTATCCTTTGATCAACCATTTTCTGCCATCCAACTTTGTGATTTCTTGTTCTTCTATCTTTCCGGTTTCATGGGCTTTTACTAAAGGGCAATCTTCGCAGGGTTTGTTATCATCAGTCCATATCTCGTAGCAATAATTCCCTTCGATTCCGTCGGTTTTTGTTGTTACACATTCGTAAGTAGAATGAGCAGCTTTGTTTGCCCACAGTATCTTATGATCGAGATCCTGTAAAGTCACCAATTCTAATAGGGTGTCAAGGATCATCTCTTTTTGTTTATTTGATTTTTTTAGATACTCTATGATTTTCGATGTTTCTTTTTTTTCTTTCTTATCCAAAGATAGTTTCCTCGTATGTACTCTTTTTAAAATGTTCAATAATTTTTAAATGTTTAATGATTAGTAGATTATAGGTATAAAAAAACCTTTTGTCAAGTAGGATTATAATTGCCAGGAGGGAGAATTCAGAAGCTAGGAGTAAGAATCCCAACTCAGCCCCAAAAAACTAATATTACCGCAAAGGCGCAGAGTACGCAGAGAAAAAAACACAAATTTTTTATTTATTTTTTAAGCTAACAGCAGAAAGCCAAGAGTTAGTTTATGAATCATTGACAAACAGCTATTTTTTGCTATTCTTGTAAACAGTTGAGGATATTGGTTTTTTAAAGACTGTTTATTAAAATGAAAAATGTAATTGTTATTCCGACATATTGGTCACGCGTACAATCCTATAAAGAGGATTTGGTTTACGACCATCCGACACCTCTTAATGAGAGCGGTACACTTGGCCGTTTACTGGAAAGTCTGCGAGTTCTAACGGATAGAGACTTTAGAGTAATTATAATAAGTTGCCCGACAACTCCATTGATAGGGGAAGAAGTAAAAGATAAGGTCGATAAGATAGTCGATGCGTTCGGGAAAGATTATGAAATCCTTCATTTTTCTTATCCGGATTTATTGGAATTTCATAGATTGGTAAAGGGAAAGGAGAGAGCAGAATATATTCCGTATCTGAGTTTGGAGGGGTATTCTAACATCAGGAATATGTGTTTAATACTTCCTCATATTCTCGAAGTTGATGTTTCTATTTTGATAGATGACGATGAGGTTTTTGAGGACCCGGATTTTATAAGAAAAGCTAATGAATTTATAGGTAAAGATGAGGTCTTTGGAATCGCGGGTTTTTATCTTCAAGTCCATGATGGATATAAATTTACCGGTAGAAAAGAGTGGTGGAAAATATTCTGGGATAATACCGGTGCAATGAACAAAGCATTTGAACTCATTGATGATCCTCCTCGACTCAAGGATACCCCATTTGTTTTTGGCGGAAATATGATAACTCATAGAAATATGTTTACCCGGGTTTCTTTTGATCCGTATATTTCCCGCGGTGAAGATATTGACTTTCTGTGCAATGCTAAATCGAAAGGATTTAAATTTTTGCTTGATAACCAGCTTGGGGTTAAACATCTTCCGCCTGAGGGTAAAAATCCATTATGGCTTAAAATGAGAGAGGATATTAAGCGATTTATATATATGAAGGTAAAATTGAAAAAAATTGGTTATCCGATAGAGAATACAATGCCTTATCCCGGGTATTTTTTGACCAATAGTCTATATTTTAAAATAGTAGTTACAAATGTTATTTTGTCGTTTCGTTCTCTTTTCAGGGGAAAAATCGGCGAATCCTTTCAATTTTTAAAAAATATTATCCTTATATTTAAATACAGGAAGACTGCGTATTCGAATTACCTAAAATTTAAAGAAATGGAAAGTAACTGGCAGGATTTTATGAGATGGATTGCCGAAAACAGAGATACTCTTAAACAAATTATAGGTTAAATAACTTGTCCATAATTGGTTTTCTTCTTCAAACTGTTTTCATATCCTTTTCCGGAGTTATGGCGCCTGGTCCGATAACATTTGCGACAATCGGGAAAGGCAGCAAAAATCCTCATGCCGGTGCGTTGATCTCTTTAGGACATGGTATAGTGGAATTTCCCCTGATATTTCTCATTTTTCTTGGGTTTGATTCTCTTATCGATATACCTTATGTTCGTGAGAGTATAGGGATTACGGGAGGAGTTTTTTTACTATGGATGAGTGTGGATATTTTGCGCAGTTTAAAGATTGTTGGGGTCAAAGATAAAATGGAAAAACATACTCCCATAGTTGCCGGAGCTCTTCTTAGTATCGGAAATCCTTATTTTATTATCTGGTGGGCAACAATAGGAGCGGCTTTAATTATGCGTTCGGCAGATTTTGGTTATTTTTGGTTTGGGGTTTTTGCCGTAATACATTGGCTTTGTGACTTTTTATGGTTATATTTTCTTTCAATAATATCTTATAAGGGTGGTGTCTTTTTCGGCAAAGTGTTCCAGAGGGGTATTTTCCTAATTTGCGGTATTTTTCTCTTTTTCCTGGGCGGAAAGTTCATATTCGATGCCCTGA
>CAZRYJ010000090.1:4857-8259 GCA_964604245.1 uncultured bacterium
ATTTGCGGTATTTTTCTCTTTTTCCTGGGCGGAAAGTTCATATTCGATGCCCTGAAACATCTTCTATTTTAGAATATTATAATTGGTATTGCTTTTATGTTCTTTATATATCCAGGTTTTCGACAAATTGGGCGTTTTGTAAAATAAATTCCTTTCTGGGCTCGACCGCTGTTCCCATCAATATATCGAACATCCGGTCTGCTTCAATTGCGTCCTCAATAGAGACTCTTCTTAAAATTCTGTTTTCCGGATCCATTGTTGTTTCCCAGAGTTGTGACGGGTTCATTTCTCCCAGACCTTTGAATCTTTGTACCTTGGTTTTTTCTGCACCAAGTTCTTCTATTCCCTTCTCTCTTTCCTTTTCGGTGTATGCCCATCTTTTTTTCTTTCCATCGCTAACCTGATAGAGAGGGGGATGTGCTATGTACAGATTGCCGTTTTCTATAAGTTCTTTTGAGTATCTAAAGAAATAAGTTAGTAGTAAAGTTCTTATGTGAGCGCCATCTACGTCGGCATCAGTCATTATGATCACTTTATGATACCTGAGTTTATCATAGTGAAAATCATCTTTCCCAACTCCAACTCCCAGGGAAGATATCAGAGTGCTGATGGTTGCATTACCGAGTACTTTGTTTAAACGTGTTTTCTCAACGTTTAACAATTTCCCTCTTAATGGAAGAACTGCCTGGAAAACTCTATCCCTGCCCTGTTTTGCTGAACCTCCGGCTGAATCTCCTTCAACGATAAAGATTTCGGATTTGCTCGGATCTCTGGATGAACAATCGGCAAGTTTGCCCGGAAGACTGGCTGAATCCAGAGCACTCTTTCTTCGGGTAATGTCTCTTGCTTTCTGTGCGGCTTCTCTGGATCTTGCCGCGACAATTGATTGGTTTATTATCTTTTTTGAAGCTTGTGGGTTTCTTTCGAGATATTCGGAAACGCCGTCTCCGACCGCGGAGGCAACCAGTCCTTCTACTTCTCTGTCCCCCAGTCTCGTTTTTGTTTGTCCTTCGAATTGAGGTTGAGGAAGTTTTACGGAAACAACCGCAGTTAGACCTTCACGTATGTCGTTTCCCAT
This sequence comes from uncultured bacterium, assembly GCA_964604245.1. Classification (GTDB taxonomy): domain Bacteria; phylum Hydrothermota; class UBA3072; order UBA3072; family UBA3072; genus JAFGHJ01. The sequence goes on from CAZRYJ010000090.1 coordinate 5,936, forward strand.
GAGTTTTGGATCTTTTGGAGAAAGAATCTTTTGGTTTTTAGCGTACTGATTTATACTTCTTGTTAAGGCGCTTTTGAAACCTGAGAGATGGGTTCCTCCTTCGATTGTTCTGATATTGTTTGCATATGTAAATATATTCTCGGCATATGAATCGTTAAATTGAAGAGCGACTTCTGTAACGCAGGAATTTACAGCTTTGTTTATATATATTGGATGTTGATGTATAGGATTTTTATTCTTGTCGATATATTCTATAAATTCTTTTATTCCTCCCTTGTACTGGAAGCTTTCGACTTTACCTTCTGGTTTGAAATCCAGTTCTATCTTTAAACCTTTGTTCAGGAAAGCCAGTTCTCGCAGCCGTTCGTCAAGATATTCTCTGCTGAATTCGATTATCTGGAAAATTTCAGGATCGGGATAGAAGGAGACTTTTGTTCCCGTTGTTTTTCTCTGAGTCCCTTTTTCTAACTTTGTGATTGCTTTCCCTCTTTCATAACGTTGAGTCCACAAGTATCCATCTCTTGCGATTTCCACTTCCATCCGGGAACTGAGAGCGTTAACAACCGAAACTCCTATACCGTGAAGTCCTCCCGAGACTTTGTATATATTAGAGTCGAATTTTCCTCCTGCATGTAGAGTCGTCATTACTACTTCTACAGCAGATTTGTTTTCTTCTTTGTGTAGATCAATTGGAATGCCGCGACCATTATCAGATACTATAACGGAATTGTCTTCTAAAATCGTAACGTTAATTCGATCACAGTATTCAGCCATAGCTTCATCAATTGAATTATCAACAACCTCAAATATGAGGTGGTGAAGTCCTCTTTTCCCTGTGTCTCCGATGTACATTGCGGGTCTTTTTCTGACTCCTTCTAAATCTTTCAAGACTTTTATGCTTGAAGCCGTATAATCGTTTTTTCCCATTACCCCTCCTTGAGATAGAATCGGATTTCTTTTATTACTTCTTTCCCTGCTTTTTGGTTTAATGCAGTTATCAGATCTTTTTTAAAAAAAGAAAGCTCGTTTAACCACGCAGAAGAATTTACAGCTAAACTCAATTTTTTACCCTTTAATCCTGTTGGTTTCGCGTGTTTCGCGATTATTGGAGGACAGATTTCATCCCATTGGTTTAAGATTTCGATCTTAAGAAGGCTTTCTCCAAGAGGTTTAGAATGTATGTATTTTTTCAGTACATTTCCTAACAAATGGGGATCCATTTCTTTCCTCTATTATGTATATATTATAATCTTTATCGTATTTGAGATCTTCGCTGGTAGTTGTAATTAATACCTGTTTTGCTTTTTTCAGGAATCGCGATAAAGAATTTAAGTTTTTTCTATCCAAACCGCCTAACATTTCATCTATAAGCAATATTGGCTCTTCCTCTCGTATCTCAGTCAACATTCGGGAAACTGCCATTTTTAAAGATGTTACGAGCAATTTTTTTATTCCAAAAGAAGATGCCGTTTTTGCATGGTGATTGTCGACTTTAAGCATAATATCATCTCTGTGTGGTCCTAATAACGTATAGCCTGCTTCGATTTCTTGTTGTCTTTTTTTCTTAAATTCCGCCTCAATATTATTATAATCAGCTCCCGGTATATATTCTAATTCGACTGTTTTTCCCGTAAGCTCCTTGAATATTTCTTGTGTGTAGACAGAGAGTTGTTTTATAAAAGAACTTCTTGCTTCTACTATTGGATAAATTGATTTAATCAATTGTTTTTCCCATAACTCTAAATTTTCCAGGGTTCGCCCTCTTTTCGCATTAAGAAGAAGTTTATTCCTCTGTTTTTTTGCCCTTCTATATTCGTATAAATAATTAAGGTATTTTCTATCATATAGGGAAATGCTTATATTCATAAGGTAACGTCTTTTTGAGGGTTCCCCATTTATTATCTCTACGTCTTCGTTAGTTAGTGCTATAACGGGGATTGTCCCGAAAGCATCTTTTAAGCTCTTCTGTATCAAGTCGTTAACAAAAATTTCTTTTTTCTCCGAGTATTTAATCTTGACTTCCGTGTCTCCATAAGTTCCCGAAAGGGTAAAGAAACCTTCATTGAAATGAAGAAGATTTTCCGTCCTTTGTGTTCGAAAAGAACCGAAAGTAGAAAGAAAATAAACCATCTCCATCAGGTTAGTTTTTCCGACACCGTTGTTTCCTATGATTAAATTTCTCCCTTCAAGGAGGTCTAAATTTAAATCTCTAAAATTTCTAAAATTCTTGCAATATATGCTTTCAAGGAACATTTTGTATATGCAAATATATATAAAATCCCTAATTAGTCAAGGGATAATATAGTTGGCAATTTCGGATTTTA
>CAZRYJ010000091.1:0-8093 GCA_964604245.1 uncultured bacterium
CGCATCTTTGGACATTGATTGATAAGGGAATGGCAAACGCTTACAAGAAATACAGAAAACAATATAAATATTATCGAAAGAATCAGGAGATGGCGCTGGGAAAACTCGAGTGGCCGCCGCTATACCCTATAAATGAAGATGAATAAAAAGAATTTAATCCAACAGTTAAAGTTAACATTTGCCGATACCCAGCTAAACGAACATGAAGATGATATAATAAAAATACATGCGAAAAAAGAACAGGTAAAAACGATTTTAAGATATCTCAAAGATAATATGTACAATCATCTGGCTCTTATTTCTTGTGTGGACTGGATTAATAAAGAAGAATTCGAATTGATATATATTTTAACCTCCTATCATGATGATAAAAAATCATATAAGGAAACAGGAGATATTTATTTGAAGACAAAAATTTCAAGGGATAACCCGGAGATAGAGAGCGTAATTAGTGTGTTTGAAAACGCGGAACCTTATGAACGGGAAATTCATGAACTCTTTGGAGTTAAATTTAGCGGGCATCCAAGATTAATTCCTCTATTTCTGGAGAGAGATTATGAGGTGCCTCCCTTCAGGAAAAATTTTGATACAAGAAAGTATGTTAAGGATGTTTTTGAATCGATACCTGTAATCCCGGAGGAAGAAGAATGAGAGAAGTTGAACTCTATTTCGGTCCGCAGCACCTGGGAATGGTTGGGAATTTCAGCATAACTCTGAATGTGGAGGGTGATAAGATTTTAAAAGCGACCGCTGATCCCGGTTTTTTGCACCGCGGTTTTGAAAAATTGATGGAATACAGAACGTGGATGCAAAATTTTCCTATTGTTTGTAGAATAAATGTCGTTGAACCGGATCATATGGAAATGGTATACGCAATGGCTGTAGAAAAATTAGCCGGAATAGAAGTGCCTGAGCGAGCCGAATGGATAAGAAGCATATATCTCGAACTTGCCCGTGTTGGTTCTCATCTTTTTGGTTTATGGGCCTATTCCAATATGCTGGGTTTTGATACAGTCGCCCAGTGGGCAATGTATCATAGAGATCTTATTCTGGATCTTTTCGAAGAGTTAACAGGTGGGCGAGTTTACCATATTTATATCTGGCCTGGTGGGGTGAGACGTGACTTTCCGGAAGGCTTTACCGATAAAATAGTAGAGACTTTACATTCAATAGGGAAGTGTGTTCCTGATTATAACGATATATTTTTCAATAATCCATTGTTTTATGAAAGAACACATGGTATCGGAAAAATAACCAGGGAAGAAGCAGAAAAATGGGGTGGTGTTGGTCAGGTGTTAAGAGCTACCGGAAAATCCTTTGATATAAGAAAGGTTGAGCCTTATGCTGCCTATGATAAAGTAGATTTTGACATACCCACAAGAGAAGAAGGGGACGCGTATTCAAGAGTAATGGTAATAAGAGATGAAATGATAGAATCCGTACATTTAATCTTTAAACTAATCGAAGGATTGCCTGAGGGAGAGGTTTATAACAAAGTCCCCAATCCTTTCAAGTGGAAAATAGGGGAGGGAGAGTCTTATGTAAGGGTTGAATCTTCGAGGGGAGAATTGGGGCTTTATCTGGTGAGTGATGGCGGAGATAAACCCTACAGAGCGCATTTCAGGACGCCTTCCTATTCTCATGGCTTGACCATATTAGAAAAGGTTTTAGAAGGCTCCAATATCTCGGATGTGGGAAATATTATGATTAGTATGTACGTTGTTGCTCCTGAGATAGACAGATGAGAAAAAATGAGTAAATTAAGTTTAGGCGAGGTTTACAGAAATGGATAAAAAAACTTCAATTTTGAGTCCCTTAAAAGCATTAAAATATCTTTTTAAAAAACCTAAAACTTTGAGATATCCGTTTGAACTAAAAGAACCGGCAAAAAGATATAGAGGTTTGCATCTTAATGATTGGGATAAATGCACAGGTTGTGGTAACTGTGCCGATATATGCCCAAACGAAGCCATTGTAATGAAAGAGATACCGGAAATCGAGGCAAAAGACGGAGAAAGAAACGAAAGACCGGAAATCGATTATGGTAGATGCTGTTTTTGCGGTTTATGTGTTGATATTTGTCCTACAGGTTCCTTAAGATTATCCAGAGATTACTTCCATATTCATTTTGACCCCGGGACTTTCAAGCTTCTGGTAAAGGATGAGAAAACGGATAAGGAACACTTCCTTCCCGGAGAGGAATATTCTGTCTTTAAAGCATCGCTCGCGCACCGCAGGGAAAAATATGAGGGGTTTAGCCCTGATTTAGAGTACGCTCTGTTTGACCCCGAAAGAGTAAAGATGTCAGAGGTCCCGCCTGAAGAGAGAAATGCGTCTTTTATTGAACAGGTTAAAGGTTTCAGCAGAGAGGAAGCCGGGAAGGAAGCAAGTCGGTGTTTAGAGTGTAAGTTATGCGAAGAAGTCTGTCCTGCTGAGATGAATATTGTTGATTATATACGGAATATATGGGAAAATAATTTAGAAGGGGCTGTCAGGGATATTTATAAAACGAATCCCTTACCCGGCGTTTGTGGTAGAGTCTGTACTCATAATTGTGAGTCCGCATGTGTTCTGGGGCACCAGGGTGAGGCGGTATCGATAAGATGGTTGAAGCGGTACGTTGTGGATAATCTTTCTCTTTCCGAATATCAAAAAGTGCTTGAAACAGAAAAAATTAAGTCGGTGGGGAAGAGAGTAGCTGTCGTTGGCGCGGGTCCCGGAGGTCTGGCGACTGCTTATTATCTTAGATTGATGGGTTATGAGGTCGTTATCTTTGAGAAGTTACCCAAACCCGGTGGGATGCTTAGATACGGTATTCCGGAATATAGGCTTCCCTATGAAGCCCTGGATAAAGATATTGAATATATTAAATCTGTAGGAGTGGAAATTAAGTGTGATACTACTGTTGGGGAAGATATTTCTCTTGCTGAACTTCGAGATAATTATGACGCGGTTTTTGTGTCTACTGGTTTCGATAAAGGGCGGAGTACCGGAGTTCCGGGAAGTGAAAACCCTCATGTTTTCCAGGCAATAGAATTACTCAGAAAGGTGACAATGGGAGAAGAAATTGAAGTTACCGATAAGATTGTGGTAATAGGTGGGGGAGATGTTGCCATGGATATTTCGAGAACACTCGGCAGATTACAGATGAAGAAATTTGGAGCTGTAGATATTACTCTCAGTTGTCTGGAAACCAGAGACATTATGCCCGCGACTCCCGAAGAAATAGAAGAAGCTCTGGAAGAAGGTATTAAGCTGTACCCGGGATGGGGACCAGAGAAAATTATTGTAGAAGACGGAGAAATCAAAAGTATCGTTATGAAGAAATGTCTCAGGGTTTTTGACGAACAGGGTAAGTTTAGTCCTGAATTTGACACTGAGGAAAAAATAGAATTTGAAGGGACGATGATAGTTGAAGCAATAGGGCAGGCTCCGGATTTTAGCTTTTTATCTGAAGACATCAAAGAAAAACTTGAGTACGAAGGAAGGAGAATGAAAGTGAATGAGTATGGACAAACTTCACTATCGTGGTTATTCATCGGAGGGGATATTCTGAGGGGTCCAGATGTTATAAACGCTATCGACACCGGACATAAAGCCGCGAGAGGTATCGATAGGTTTATCGCGGTTGAAAAATGAGCGAGGAGAAATGGACAAAGAGGATATTCCAAAAGAGACCGTAGAAAGACTTCTTTTTTATACAAAATGCCTGTCGACTTTCAAACAGTCAGGTAAGGAACAGTTTTCATCTGCGGATATTGCTAAGAGGTTAAAACTTAAGCCTACATTGGTGAGAAAGGATCTATCTTATATTGGACGGATTGGCAGAAGAGGGATTGGTTACAATGTTGAAAGAGTTTTAAATAAGATAAATCGAGTTGTATATTATAAAAAAGATTATCAGGTTGCTCTTATAGGTGTGGGAAATATCGGAAAGGCATTAATAAATTATTCCGGATTTCAAGCGCACGGATTTGTTATAAAAATCGCTTTTGAGAAAGACGAAAAAAAAATCGGCAAAGAAATTTGTGGAATTAAAATTGAAGATATAAAAACACTTAAGAAAAGAGTCGCAAAAGAAGGAATAAAAATAGGAATTATCGCTGTTCCTCCTATTCACATTAAAGAAGTTATTGATATAGTTAAAGACTCAGAGATAAAAGCGATTTTAAATTTTACCCCCACGTGTTTGATGCCCTATGACGACTTAAAAGGTAAATTAAAAATAAAGAACATTGATTTAGCAATTGAAATGCAAAGATTGGTATATTATTTATCCTGACAAGTCAAAAACAGCTTTCAGTTTACTGCTTACAGCTAAAAAATAAAAAAACTACAATTACTACATGTTCTACATGTGAATAATAGGGTTAGGGGTTGGGATTCTGACTTCTGGCTCCTGGCTTCTTAATTCTTATTTAAAATCCTTGTGTCTTAGTGGTATCTAAAAAACATATTTTATTATCCTTCCGTGCCTCGAAATTTATCTCTTGACGTTTGTTTAAATTTTAGTATAAATATTGTAAAAGGAGAGAGGAAAGGTGAAAATATTTATACGTACTTTTTGTTTAGGTTTTATCTTTGTTTTGTTGATATTTAGTTCTCTTAATATATTTAGTTGGCCGAATATTCCTAAAGTTCCGAAAGTGCCGGGTGTAACGGATAAAATCACTGATAAGCTTCCCGGGTTGGATAAAATATTAAAAAATGATCCGCCGGTAACAACAAGTCTAAAAGATGCGATAACAGAGATTTCGCTACTGGATGATTACCAGCCTGCTTCACTGGACTTTTTATGGATGGGAGACCTGCCTAGAAGTAAAAAAGGTGCTTTTAAGCTTGAGCGTCCCGGACTTTTTGAATTTACAGCCCAAAGTTACTGTCTTAAAGCGGGAACTTATTCGCCTGGTGAAGGTAAGGGATATCTGTATGCACCGCTTAAGGGTCCCCAGAGCGATATTGTTGGGAATGTTCTAAAGAATTCATACGAACATCCGGAAATAGAGCAAAGAAAAGTTCAGGTTTTGCTGTGGGCAATTATTGCCCGTACTAAGCTTACAGATATGTCCAGAGAGGATCAGTTAACTGCTTCAAAACTTTTAACGCCAAAAGAGATGTTCGAACTTAATGGTGGGGCTCTTGCACTTGTTCCTGCCGATAAGAAACAGGAAGTGTTCGGAAAGGTTCCGAAAGAAATTAGGACGGTTCTTGAAGCAGAGGCGGCATTACGAGAAAAACTCACTTCGATTGAATCAAAATACGAAGATCTGGAGAGAATTGCCGTTCTAAGTGGAACTGTACCGCTGGGTAAAGACAGCAGGGCGGTGCCGTCTGGAAGATGGTCATATCATAATGATGGTTTCTTTATACGGTTCTTTCCTATGGGTTATAGCAAAGACAAAATCCAGATTTCCATTGCTCCTAAAATTACAATTAAAAAAGATAACAAAGGAAGGATAACTTCTCTTTCGGATGACGAAGGGAGTCTGATTGAAGTTGAATATGATGATGCCAGTTCTATGAAGGTAAGTAGTGATTCGAAAGTGAGAGCTTATGCTTTTAAGAAAGTCCGATTTGTTGAAATGCTTACCGTTCCACCGGAAATGGTTCTAGACCTTGAGGTGGAGTGGAAGGGAACAGGCTGGATTTTTAAAGGTGAGCCGTCAGGTAAGGGTTCGCCTTCAACCACGGCAAAATTCTCCGGTGCATCTACGCGTTACGCTCAAGCATCAAAATATAGAGAGGAATTAAAGAAGCTGGATAAGGTTTTAAAACTTAAAGGTGGTATCGAAGATTTGATGGACCTTGTCCACTTTAAAATGGCAATAAAAGAATTGATGGTTAGCAATCCTAACGGTAATAGGATTTGGGCAAAAGGACATGCCGATATAGCAAATGAGGCGATTCAGTATCTTATAGCTAAAAAAGAAGGAAGTTATGTTTGGGCGTTCGCGGATGGGGAAGAATATTATCGAGAAGGAGCATTAAAAACTTTCTTCTCTATGTTGAAGTCTTTTATCTCATTGCCGGTTTACGCAGGTGCGGATAAGATTCCATGGTTCGACCCTTCCGGGAATGTCGGAACGCCTGGAAATACTTCAAGGCAGAGAATTGGAAATTCGGGGCGAGGGGCATTAAGTGACGAGGAAAAGAAAAAAGCCTGTGAGCAGTTGAACGCGGAAATAAAAAATGAAGAAACTGTTTTAGAAGCGTATTCTGATAAAGGATTGCTCGACGCGGCGAAAGGTAAGGGGTATGATGGTTACGAGTATAACAATTGTGTTAAAAATGCTACGGAAAAAGCTTTTAAGGAAGGCGGTTATGAAAACTATAACGATATGACTCCGGGTGAACAACAAAATGTACTAAAGCAACCCCCTTCAGGGCAAGCGGCAGGTAAAAGTTTGGAAGCACCAATGCACACGACTCTCGACTGTCAGATTGTTGAAAACTGGAGTTCCCAGGATTATACTAAAGAGTTCGGAGAGGCGGCGGGAAAAGTTATACAGGGTGCTCATAAGACACATGAAGGTTCACATCAAAATACGTGTAAGGATCAGACCGATTATCATGATGTGCCTCCCGGACAGGGATCTGGTTGGCCGATTAACCCTGACGGATATGAAGATTATATGAAAGATCCTGATAATTACAGCAAGGATGAACAGAAAGCATACAAAGAAGGTATTGGTAAAAAGAAGAAAGGATTAAAGGATCTGGGCTGCTAGTTTCTTACCCCGAACACAGCAACCGTCCCAGGATTTGGGATTTAGGGTTTGGGTTTTAAATAATAAAAATTGGTTGGAAGTTAGGTAATCCAGGGTAAATCCGTGGCAATTTTTAGGGTTTAGGATTTAGAGAAAACAACAATAAAAAACTTTGTGTCTTTGTGCCTTCGTGGCAAGGTCAGAAAGCGTCTTTTATTATTCCCTTCAGTTCCTCATCACTCAGAACTATCGGGTTGCCTTTCATACTGTTTGATTTTTTTGCCTTGGTTACGAGTTCTTCTATCTGTTCTTCTTTTAAATCGACTTCCGAAAGATGCGGCATATTTAATTTTCCGTACAGTTCGTCTGTCCATTGTATGAGGTCCTTTGGTTTTGCTTTTTCGTTTTTTGTTACTATTTTCGCGACTTTTTCGTATTTTTTAAATACTTCAGATGCGGGTTTGCGTTCCTGGAGAGCCTTAATGTTTGCTTTTATAACGTAGGGAAGAAGAATACCGCATACTACTCCATGGGGAACGCCTATCATGCCTCCCATCGGTCCCGCGAATCCGTGAACCGCTCCGAGTTTGGCATTCGCGAGTGCTATTCCGCCGAACAAACTCCCAATACACATATCTTCTCTTGCCTTTTTATCGTTCGGATTGTTGAAAGCTTTTAGAAGAGAACGGCTTATTCTTTTTATTCCTTCTTTACAGATCGAGTCTGTCAGCATATTCGCTTTTATTGAAACGTAGGGTTCTATTACCTGGGTGAAAGCGTCGAGACCGGTGCTTGCTGTTACTTCCCTCGGCATCGAATAGGTTAACACGGGATCGAGTATGGCGATATCCGGAAGCATGAAAGGGCTTCTAAGACTAACTTTAATGGAATGTTCATTTGACTTTATTACGGCATTTTTTGTTACTTCGGTTCCTGTTCCCGCGGTTGTCGGTACCGCAATAAATGGAATAGTGGGGTTCTTTATAGGTTTACCTCTTCCTATTACTTCCAGATAATCAAAAAGGTCCCCGCCGTTTGTTATAAGCGCGGATACCGCTTTACCCGCGTCGATAGCGCTTCCTCCTCCTATACCTATTATTACATCCGTTTTACTGTGGTTTGCCAGATTTAGGCATTCGGTAACTACACGGGTTGTAGGTTCACCATTTACGGAAAATATTTCGAACTTTATTTTTTTCTTTGTGAAATCATCCAGTAGAAATTTACACCTATTTTGATTTTTTCCTGTAACTATGAGAGGTTTAGAGCCAAGGTTTAAAGCGTTATCAGCGATTTTGTTCGCGGAGCCTTCTCCGAAGATTATCCATTTTGCGGTCGCGAATTCAAAGCGTGTTGTATTCACCAGTCTGAATCATCCGGAAATAA
>CAZRYJ010000092.1:0-8073 GCA_964604245.1 uncultured bacterium
AGCTACGCCGCCTTACCTTATGACTTAATATATTTCAGCGCATTGAAATGTCAAGCTCTATGGAAAATCAAATATTAAAAATCAAAAAGCAAAATGATATGTAAAAAACTAAAAAGAAAAACATTGGGACGCAGATTTTAAAGGATTTTTTTGTTGTTTTCTTAATTTTTGAACTTTAATTTGTAGTTTTCCATTTTGATATTTCATTTTTACATTTCGGTATGGGTTTAACCTTGATATATATCTGTAATTAAACAATAATAATCATTGAAAATCTTTGGTCAAAAAAATAAGGCTTGACTATGAAAGAGTTACTATTATTTTAGGCTATGATGAAATTAGCTCAGCTCGAAAAAGAATTTGATTACGAATTACTTACAGATAAAGAACATTTAGAAAAATATGCGCGGGATGAAACCCCCGGTGATTATTATTATCTTCCGGATGCTGCTTTTTTACCAACGGAAACTGATTCAATAACAAGGCTCCTTGAAATAGCCCAAAAATCAAAAACACCTTTGATTCCAAGAGGAGGCGGTACCAGCAGAACGGGAGGTGCTCTTGCAGTTCACGGTGGTGTGGTTCTCTCACTTGAAAAAATGAATAAAATTATTGATTTTGATGAAAAAAACTGCATTTTGGAAGTTCAACCGGGAGTGATTACCGAGGAAATAAACAATTTCCTGAAAAAGTATAATTTTTTCTTTCCTCCCGATCCCGCATCAATTGATTCCTGTTCTATAGGAGGAAATGTTGCAACCAACGCGGGAGGAGCCCGCTGCCTTCTTTACGGTCTTACAAGGGATTATGTCAGGGGAATTGAGGTAATCTTTCCCGATGGAAAAAAAGAATTTCTTGGAGGTAAGTTAAAGAAAAATGCTACAGGATATTCGCTTTTAAACCTTTTAATAGGATCAGAAGGTACTCTAGGGGTTATAACCAGAGTACTCTTGGAAGTTAAAACTCTTCCCCCCTATTCCGCGACATTAGTTGCTCCCTTTAAAAGTTTAAAAGATGCAGCTCTTTCTGCATTTAACATACTTTCCAGTGGTGTTATTCCTTCTGCATTTGAGATGATTGATGAAGATGCTGTTAAGGTAGCTGTTGCCAATTCGGATAAAAAGATACCGATGGCGGAGGAAGGAACACTCCTTATAGCTGAAGTGCTGGAAAGCACAAAGGAAGATCTGGAGAATAAATTTGAAATCATTGGCGAGAAATTTTTGGAAAATAATGCCGTTGATGTATTTGTAGCAGAAGAGAACCATCAACAGGAAAAAATATGGGATTTCAGGCGTAGTATATCGGAAGCATTAGATATGATGGGAACTATTATTCCCGAAGATGTATCGATTCCCAGGTCTAATATTCCCAAATTCATTCCTGAAATAAAAAAAATGGAAAAAGAATTTAATACTAAAATCTTTACTTTCGGACACATAGGAGATGGAAATTTGCACGTTAATATCGTGAAAAATGAAAAATGGAAAGATGATGGTGAAAATATTGTGAATGAATTATTTAAAAAACTAAATACTTTTGAAGGCAAAATAAGCGGAGAACATGGAATCGGTTTTACCAAAAAAAAATACCTTAAATATTCAAGATCGGAAAATCAGATAGCGCTTATGAAGAAAATAAAAAAGGAGTTCGACCCGATGAATATATTGAATCCCGGAAAAATATTTGATATTGAGGAAATAGATGCGTAAAAAAATGACTTCTGCAGTTTTTCTTTTATTAAATAGAATGACATCTAAAAAAATAGAATTTCCATTGGAAAATGTCAGTACAATAGCTCTTCGCCCTTCTGAGATTAAAGGAGAAACGCTTTATTCCTTACCTTTAATTGAGTCTTTGTCAAAAAAACACAAATTATCTGTCCTGCTGCCTGACGGTCAAGATGCTAAGTATTTTAGGCGCCTCCGACCAAAGATTATCCGTTATAACGAAAAATCGGGTCCTATTGGTATGTATCGCTTAAAGAATAGCATAAAACAGATTTATGATCTGTTTATAGATCTTAACAAAACAAATATACATGTGTTTTCATACTTGTTGAAAAATCCCACTGTTGCTTCGATACATGAAGTCCCTGGGGTAAACATTACAGCAAGAGCCGGAACAAAATCAATAACCAGCAGTTATCAATATTTAATTAATTTACTTGGTTTTCCGCTCATAAAATGGAAAACCAAAGCCATCAGAGCCAGCCGTTCCCGTAAAACGAATGAAAATGAAGAGATTATCGGTATCAGTTCCGATATCTCTACCCAATATCATGGTTTACAACGGGTTTCGGAAGAAAAAGAATTACGTAAAGTTTCCAAGTTAATTACAAAGAGAAACGACCTTTCCGCAATCGCTTTTTTCCTGGAAATTCCACAGGTGCTTCTTCTTGAAGAAAAAGACCCTTTTCAACCGTCCGATTCTATAAAAGTCGTAAGATATTCAAAGAAAATTACTCCTAAAATGATCGGTGATTGCCTTATTATGTAAATCAATTTGCAGATAACATAAATGGATACCGGATACCAGGTCTCAGATACCAGAAAAAAACAAAGAAAAAAAATCTGTGTTAATCAGTGTTAATCCGTGGCTAATTTAAGGGATGTGTTGGGACTTTGTGTTCTCTGTGGTTAAAATAATTGGTGGTGTGGAAAGGTGGGCTCTATGTTTTTTTATTTTGAATTAAAATGAAAATTTTACATATAGCTTCGGAAAATGTTGCGGGAGTGCCGGGAACTCTTGTTAAAGCTGAAAGAAAGATGGGTCACTACTCCCGATTAATGACTTATTTTAGAAGTCCTCGCTCTCACTGGGACGACATAGTCCTCAATCTTCCTTTTTCAAATACATGGTCTCTTAGGGGTTTAAAAAAAACTGCTAAAGTAGGAACTTATGGCTTTTCACAAAAAAAGGGAAATCCTCCCCGGTGGGACCCAAAATTAACGGAAAAAATTTTCTACCTTTTTAGAGATTCTATTTGGGACTTTCAAATTAACCCTTTAAAAAGGTTCATTTTTTCATTCGACTGTTATTTTTTAGACGGAGGGCTCGGCTTCTTAAGAAACGGAAAAATAGTGAAAGTATTAAAAGAAATGAATAAAAAAATCGCGATATTGTATCTCGGAAGCGACGTAAGAGCAAGAGGCGTTTTACCGCATATAGAGAAATTAGCCGATATTATTTTCACAACTGAATTCGACCATACATTTATTCATCCTAAAGTAAAGTATGTTCCTTTCCCTTTTGAAGTAGACAAATTCAAGAAAAAAGAATTATTAAAAAATAATAAACTGACTATTTGCCATGCTCCAACAAAAAGATATTTAAAAGGTACAGAATACGTTTTAAAAGCAGTTAATGAGCTTAAAGATAAGCTCGACTTTGACTTTCTCTTAATCGAGAACAAACCCCATGAAGAAGTACTTAAAATTAAAAAGCAAAAATGTGATGTTCTCGTAGACCAATTGACGGATTTAGGAGGTTTTGGCTATGGAATGAATTCGATGGAATGCCTGTCTATGGGTATACCAAGTGTAACGTATATAAATCCTCAATATGAAGAATTTTTAAAAGTACATCCTTTTATAAATGCTAACAAGGATAATATAAAAGAAGTTTTGGGGAAAATATTAACCGACCCCAAAATCCTATCGAAAAAAAGCGCCGAAAGCCGAAAATGGGTAACAAAAGAACATAATTATTTAAATGTCAGCAAATTCATGCTCGATAGATTAGTGAATAGTTAGTAGTGAGCAGAGAGTAGTATAAAAAAATAAAAATAAATGGTGTGGGATTTCTTATCTCCACACCATTTATTTTTCGCCTATTTAGTGCGTTTTGTGGTTAAATTAAGATTTTATTGCCCCTGTTTGAATTTTTCCATCATGCCTTTCATATCGGGCATACCCGGAACTCCTTTGGTATCTACCGAAACTTTATCCGCATTGAAAAGATCATCTGATAAACCCTGATTAATCTTAAAAGTCTTTATTGTAGTTTTTGTCATTAATTTTCCACCTATATATATTTCAGTCGTGTAAGGCATTTCCCAATTTTTTACTTTGTGGAAGTTGGAATTTACCGCTTTGAATGTCTCACCTTTCGCCCCTTTAAATTCATTCTGAATTAAAAGAAGAGTCCCTTTCTCGATCCATCCTTTAATTTTATTTTTCTCACCTGTAGTTACAGATGATGTATCTATATCTTCATTCCATGCTTCCACGACATAACAATCTTTATCTGCCAACTTTTCCGAACCAATGATTTTACCGTTCCCCGGCATATCTTTCCACCAGCTCATCTGATCCCCCTTAGCAGCATCGGCATCAGCTTGTATTTTCGTCTTACCCGCAAACTGGTTTACAGACCATAAATCCTTGCCGTCAAATATCATTATATTCGTCATATCCCCCATTCCTGCCGGCATACCTGCCCCTTCCGGCATACTCATCTTCATTTCTATTCTATACTTTTCACCTTTCTTCAACATTTTAATCTCCGAAGGTCCTGCACCCTCCATCCCTTCCACACCTTTAGTTTCAGATTCCATCACCATCTCCATATCTTTGATTTCATCCGAGAAAGGCCCATATTTTGCTTCTATCTGTGACTTTAACTCAGTCCAGGTCAAAGCAAAAACGTTGCCGGTAACAAACAGACACAACACAATCAACAAACATTTACTAACTTTACGCTTCAGCATACTTACCTCCTTTTGGTTTAGTATTACTTAAATTTATATTATCATTTTGTATAAAAGCAAGTCTTTTTAGTAATTTAAGCTTTGCATTATCCCCTACCTTAGCCATAGAAACAGCTTTTTTTAGGTATAATATTGACCTCGTATAGTTCTCTCTGTCAACAGGATAAGGAATACCATCTTTACCTCCGTGAGCAAAGCTGTATCTTGCGGGGTCGGTAAAACTCGGCTTTTCGCCGTACAGCAGCTCACCTATTAAGGCAAGCGACCTGATTGTTGCAGGACCAACACCTTTAATACCCAAAAGACTTTCAAAGTCTTCGGGTTGCCTACGATAAGCCAATTCCAGCGGCTTTTTTAACTTTTTCAGGTTTACATCGGACCCAATTATGTAATGGCGAGAAGGCAATTTTAATTCTCTTATTTTTTTTAGTTCTCCAAGCGTTTTTTCCGGATATTCAGAAGCAATTTCGGCTGAAATCTTCCTTGACTCTGTGGAGTCCTCGGAAACCATATTTAAAGGCGTTGTAAAGCCATCAGTAATGATTCCCTTATGAGGTTCACAGGTATATGTTTTAAACTCTTTAGAAAACCAGTGATATCTCCTTGCCATTCTGTTTATCGCATTCATACCCTGCTGTACCACGCTCCACTCGCCTTTAGAGGTAAATATTATTGTATGATGATATATTGAATATCCATCCTGAAGAGCTGAATTATCTACTTTTGCCGTGATTCTACTTGTGTATATAAGAGAATTAACATCTATACTTTTTTGGTTGCCAATTTGTTTTATTTCATCCGGGGTTTTCAGCGAAGTTTTCCCTTTCCCTCCGCAAATATAAATACCGGCGTCAAGTTTTTTGAAAGCCTCTTTAAGAGCGCCCATTGTAGTTGTGGTAACACCACTTGAATGCCAGTCAAAACCGAGAATACAGCCGAGAGATTGAAACCAGTAAGGGTCGGAAAGATTTTCCAAGATTTTTACAGGAGAGTATTCTGTAAGCATAGCTTCCATAATCCAGAGAGAGAGCTTTTTCATCTCTTCGAATAACCATCTTGGAGCCCGTCCCCAGTGCAGTGGTAACGTGGCAATACCTTTCCTCATGTTTTTATGTTAAGCGTTTATAAAATTTTGTCAACAGGTACAAAAACAGCAACAGTTATTTAACTAGTACTATTCAATCTGCGAGCTTTTTTCACTTGCATATAACGTGTGTGTGTGAACTATATTTATCATCCTGATATAGCAGTATAACATACAGCATAACTGGACTAAAAAAGCGCAAGCTTTTTTAGTCCCAAGTTAAGGCGTTGGTTATACACGTTTTTTTCTTGTTTTTTTTAGTTTAATAATATTTATAACATTAAAATATGTAATTATTCTGCTCCGGCTTGCTTGAGAAGTTCAATTATTTGTGTATTCTTCTTTTCTATTGCAATAGTTAAAACAGACTTCCCTGTTTCAGTTTGAGCATTGACATCAGCTCCAGCAGCTAATAAAGCATTACATACTTCAGGGCTCTTACATTCCATTATAGCAGTGTACCCAAAACGATTTTTCATGTTAACATCAGCTTCCACCTCTAATAAAGATTCAACTACATCGCCTTGATCAAAAAATACAGCATACATTAAAGCCGTCATGCCTCCAGCGGTTTGAGCATCTACATCGACCCCAGCATCTAATAAAATTATAACTAAATCATTAGATAAAGGTATATTAAGTGCGTCATATGGATATAATAAAGCTGTACGTCCCAATTCATCCTTGATTTCCACATCGGCACCAACTTCCAATAAAAATTTTAACTCTTCAATATTTTTATAATCAAAAAATATTCCGCCGGCCTTTAATAATTCTTGTAAGATATCCTTATTTTTTTTATTCAGTGCAATTTTAAAAGCACTACGATCTTTTACGTTGGGATCCATACCTGCTTTTAGAAACAACTTTACGGCAAGTACATTATTCTCTTTAACACAATTAACAAAATTTTCTTCTGAATAAACCACACCCATTTCACCCAATTTTTCCCGGGCTTCTTCAGAATTTGAACTTTTACTACAGCTATTTGAAATAAAACAAATAAGCATACCTGCTATAATTACTGATATAAAATTGGCGCTTTTCATATTTCCTCCTTTCAATGACTAAAGATTTTTTTTCTTATTATTATAATTTCTAATGGTCTAAAATCAATGGAGCCAATGTATCTTTTTGTCTTTCGATAATCAATGATTGATTTACTAGTTTTCATATTTATTTCTTTTCTAAGTTATTAAATTTATTTACTATGTCAAGCGAGTTTTTTCGCATGTTGAGCCGTATAAATCGATTTCAATATTTCCGATTAATTGCATATACATCAACATCTTAGCTGAACGCATTTGGTCAAGAAGTTTAGGTTTGCCTTTTACTCTGTAAATTGTCTTTGTATCTTTTTCTGTAACTCCCATATCAAGATTGTAATAAAAAATCCATCTTTGTCAACATAGAATTTTGCAACCACTACCTCTCCAATTTTGAACTCCAAAGCCCACAAGAAACACAAGGTTTTCACTTTTTCCTTTTTTTACTAATTAACCAATTAACTACTTCACTAATTAACCGATCCGAAGGATATCTGCTTTTATTTAATAAAATATGCGGAAACCCTCCATTTGCCGTCCTTATCTTTCATAGGGGTAACGGTTTCAATTGCGTTTTTCTTATTTTCAAAATCCGTACTATACTGTATAACCACATATTCGCCATCGGGGGCACCGGGCATTGAAGTCATGTATTCTCTGGAAATAACTTTTCTACGTATCAATTTACCAAGAGGTTCTCTAACCGCAGTCAGCTGTTTTTCCCACATTTCCTCACCCACTGCTTTTTTAAAGTATTCCGATGTTAGGTCCCAACCCTGCGCATACTGACCATCATCGTTTAAGTTAAGCCATTGACCCGCTACCTCGACCGCAATTTTTTCCGCTTCAGGATTTCCTTTCTCAGAGGACTCTTTTTTACCACAAGCAGATAATACCAACAAAACAAGCAAAAATACAATAGATAAATATTTCTTTGAACCCATATAAAACCTCCTTTAAATGTTTTATTAATGGTTATATATAATATATAGTGCTTATTTAAAAATATTCAATCTTCCTCTTTGTGTCTCTGTGGCTTTTAAACAAACAAAATATTCTTGTTTTTTTTCTCTGTGTTCCTCTGTGTACTCTGTGGTTAAAAAAAATTGGTGTGGTGTGTGGCTCACATACCTTGACAAAAGATAGTAATTCTATATTATTACATTCGAAACTATTGGGGGCCGTAGTTCAGCCTGGTCAGAACGCTGGCCTGTCAAGCCAGAGGTCGCGAG
>CAZRYJ010000093.1:0-8024 GCA_964604245.1 uncultured bacterium
TTTTTCATAAAGTGAATATATTACTACTTTCTTATGTGTCAAGACTAATTACCACATAACCCTCATTTTTTCAACTACAGAGAACACAAAACCCTTCATCCACACCAAATTTGAACCACGAGATTTCACAAGATTAACACAAGATTTTCTGTTTCTTTAAAAACCCACCCCAACAACGAATGATTAGCCACGGATGAACACGGATATAAAAAGGATATAAAATATTTTTTATTTAATAACAATAATATAGGGTAAGTGAGAGGATCTGTGTCTATCGGTGAAAATCAGTGGTTGTTATTAATTAAATCTTCTGTGGTTAAAGATTTCGGGAGGCAGGCAATAATAGTTATGAGTGTACATGAGTAAATGGGTTAATGGGAAAGTTAGCGCCGCATACTTGATTTTAAAATTCTTTTTCCTATATTCGTATAACCATGTATAAATATTTTAAGAATATCAGGAGGGTTCTCAAAACAATAAATAATCCTTTAAAAAAATCCGAAAATGTTTCCGAGAAAGATAAGCTTGAAAGAGAATTTTACGATAAAGAGGCTGAAAAGTATCTGCAAAATTTTGACGAAAATCTATTCCGATATGACGAAAACGAACCTTTCCCTCCAAGACATAAATTTTTCTATTCATTATTGAAAAATGTTAAAGGGAAACATATACTTGATTGCTGCTGCGGATGGGGCTTCACTTCGGTGAAGCTCGCAAAACGTGGAGCTTTCATTATAGGCATAGATATCTCCCCTAAAACGATAAAACTGGCAGAAAAAAATGCACGGTTCAATAATGTATCCAAATTTATAAAATCAAAAATTATGTCGGTTCAACAGATGTCATTCGATGACAACACTTTTGACTATGCTGTTGGCCTTGGAGCCTTACATCATTTAAATTTAGAACTTGTAGGGAAAGAAATCAGCAGGGTGTTGAAACCGGGAGGAAAGGCTATTTTTCTTGAACCAAGGATTCCCTTCAGATGGATTATGGCTTTTAGAAGCGTAACTCCAATAAATTGTTACGAATCTCCGGGAGGAGGATCTTTAAGTGACAGAGAAGTATATGAATTTTCGCGTTATTTTTCAGATTATAATGTTTATTATTTTCTACTACTAAGAAAATTTTTCAGGTTTCCTCTTTTAACTAAATTTGCCTCCAAAACGGACAAGATTGATTACTTACTTATCAACAAACTCCCGATTTTAAGAAAATTTTGCTGGGCTTTCGTCCTTGAGTTCACAAAATAGAACTGATTTCATTATATTTCTCGTGTCAAAACAAAAAAAATAGAGAACAACAAAAAAATCTTGTGTTAATCTGTATAATCTGGTGGCTAAATTTGGGAGCATGCGTGGTAGCGGAAAGCGGATTGCGGATAGCGTTTTTCAGCCTTGACAGCAAAGATTAATAATTTAACTTTCTCTCAATGAAAAAAGAATTTGCTTCCATCCCATTTTTCGGACCCGGAAAAAAAGTAATCGATATTGGTTGCTGGGATAATATCGAACCCTCAATAACACTGGCTTCAAAAGGAACCACTGTTTTCGCGATAGATCGATACCAAAAAATGTCGGATTTCAAACAAAAATTACTTAATTCCGTAGAAAATAAAAAAGTCAGCAAAGAAATTTCAGAAAAAATCATTCCTTTAAAAGCAAACGCAATAAACCTGCCTTTCCCGGAACAATGTATTGATGGAATACTTTTCCTGTACTCAGTATCCTGGCTTGAACAGTTCGGAACGGAACCTCTAATAGCTTATAGGGAAGCCATACGGGTTTTAAAAGACGAAGGACTCGTAATTATAACGGAATCGAATATCCAGCGCGCAGAAATTCAGGAGAAATTTCTTAATACTATGATGAAAACGGAAAGAAACGGCAATGTAATCATAGGGAAAAAATTCGCACCAGAAGAAAAACTTTTTTAATATCACCGCAGAGACACAGAGGACGCAGAGAAAAAAAAGAATATATGCTTGTTTAAAACCCATCCCACAACCCTAAATTAATCTCACACAAAGGCACGAAGGCACGAAGAAAAACAACAAAAAATATATATTTTTGTTTAAAACCCAACCTTACCAAAACAAAGAGAAACAACAAATAGCACAAATTACACAAATAAAAAAATTAGTCGTTTTTATCAAATCCCAATCCCCAAATCCAAAATCCTAAAGAATTGCCACGGATTAACACTGATCTCTTTTTCTTGATTTAACAATTCTTGATTTGACTATTGACTGAACTGATTTTCTACCTTAATAAAAATATTTTTCCAGTTTCTTTAAAACCCGGTGTTTCAAGTTTTATAAAATAAACTCCGGAAGGTAAATTATTACCATATCTATCTTTTCCATCCCAGGTCTCTGTATAAAACCCTTTATTTCGTTTTTCATCTACCAATGCTATAATCTTCTGACCGAGCATATTATAAACTTCTAAACAAACATCTATTTCTCTATGTACTTCATATTGTATATCAACACCCTTCCCAAAGGGGCTTAAATTCCACTTCAATAAAGAAAAATCTTTTTGACTCGCTTCATCGTCTTCTTCAATACCCGTATAATCAGATTTAATTTTTATAACTATTATTTCAGGCCACCAAAATGGCATATACGTTCCCAAAACCACATATCCACTATCAAGAGTATTCCGTACCGAATAACCATAAGTTTCATACCCTAAACTACCAAAACGATAATGCCACATTTTGTTACCGTCAGAATCTGTTTTTATAGCGCAGAGATAAGAAGTATTAATCATATCTTGCTCCTCTTTTCCTGAACCAGCAATTATAAATCCGAAATCCGGTGTTTCACAAACTGATCTTCCTATACTATTTCTCCAGCTCCCATTACCACCAAAATAATTAAATTTTCTCGTCCATAGAGTATCTCCTATGGAATCTACTCTTACCAAATACATTACAGAGGCGGATATGCCCGTTATTATGTAACCTTTATCAGATGTTTCTTTAACTGAATTCCCTATACTCCCTCCATATTTTCGAACCCATAAACTATCTCCCATGGAATCCGTCTTTACAAGGTAAACGTCATTATCTTTAGAACCAGTTACAATGTATCCACCATCTGATGTCTGTTGAGAAAATTTTGCACTTCCACCATAACCTTTTGCCCAGAGACTGTCCCCATCAGCGTTAGTCTTTAAAAGATGTCCATCTCCTGCAGCGATATAACCACTATCTGTAGTCTGTTGAACAGATCCAATCCCATTAAGACTATATCTTTTAGCCCATTCAGCAAACCCCATCGAGTCAGTTTTTATCAATCGCCGACTTACCGCAATAATAAAGCCGCCATCAAATGTCTGCTCTACGAAATTCCCAGCACCCCATCCGGAATCACTATAGTTACGCGCCCAGAGACTATCACCATAAGAATCTATCTTAAGTATATACATACTGGACAAGTCCACATCACCAGCTATAAGAAAACCGCCATCAGAAGTCTGACAGATTGATCTGGCACCACGATCATTCCTATAAAATTTACGCCATTCCGTTCCGGGAAATTTAGCAAATAGAACTATATTTAAGGAAAAAACAATAATGCAATACTTCATAATTACACCTCCCTATATATATGATATATTATAAAAGGCATGTGTCAAGTTTAATTTCAACTATTAAATAGTTTAATCCTTTGATGACTGAAACAACCAAACAATTTGAACGATTTGACATTTTATTGATGTGAAGAAGATAGTAGAAAGAAATATTGAGAGTTGATCTTTATTTAATTATACGAATAAATCAAATTTACAAATTGACAAGAAAGAATTTTTTATTATATTAAAAATCATGTCAAACAAAGGAAAAAAGAAAGGTGAAATATTTAGAAGTTTTCCCCTTGTTAATTTAATGAATATTAAAGGTGTTCAATTAATATGTTGAATACAAAACACATAGCGAAGTTTTTGATGAAAATTTTAGAAAATCATCCGACCTTTCAGATAGAAACTGTTGGAGAAAAAAATGAGGTTTTTAATCATAAATGTTTTTTAGACGGTTCAGCATCTGATAAACAAGCTATAATGCTGAAATCTTCAAAAAGTAAATATAGAAGCGAACTGTTATATCCTTGGGATAATTACTTTGATCTTGATATTTCTTTATTCCTTAAAGGAAAGACAGCTTTAGATTTGGGTTGTTTTACTGGGGGGAGAAGCGTTGCATGGTTTGAAAAGTGTAAACTGAAACATATAGCAGGTATTGATGTACAACAGGTTTATATAGATGCTGCAAATCAATTTGCGAATATACATAAAATTAAAGCCGATTTCAAGCTAGGTTTTGGTGAGTCTTTACCCTTTGAGGATGAAGTTTTTGATGCTATCTTGACATTTGATGTGTTTGAACATGTTAGGGATCTCCAGAAAACTCTTAATGAGTGTTTCCGAGTTTTGAAACCCAGCGGTAGATTGTTTTTGGTTTTTCCAGGCTATTTTAATCCTATCGAACACCATTTAAGTATTGTTACAAAAGTTCCTTTTATTCATTATTTCTTTAGCGGGAAAACCTTAATTAAGGCATATAATGAAATACTGGAAGAACGTCCTGACGAAGAAGCATATTGGTATAAACGTCAATCCTCAACATTAGAACCCTGGGAGCGATGTAATGGTATAAACGGAACAACTTTATTTCAATTTAAAAATATGATCAAGCAAATGGATTGGGAAGTCATTCATCAATCAAGAAAGCCTATTGGTTCTGTAGGTCGAAATATATCTAAAAAGGCTCTCATAAGGATTCTATCAAAATTATTCCTACCTTTAACTTACTTTCCAGTTACACAGGAAGTATTTTTACATCGTATCACATATATCTTGGAAAAAAGATAAATATAAGACAAAAAACCTGATTTTAAATTCCGTTTGCAAACTATCAGTACAAATCAATCCTATCTTCCCACTGAAACAACCGTCTTTTCAATACTCCTTGCTCCGCCGTCAGCGTCTTCAATCAATAAAAAAACTATGTAAAGACCGGTCGGTACTGTTTCGCCTCTCTTGTCTTTTCCATCCCATATCCACTCTCCTCTTTCCCCTCCATAGTTTTCTGAATTATCCTGTAAAAGATGCCCTCTCCTATCATATATTTTGACAGTCACTTCATTTCTCAGGTAAGGAAGATTAAAAGAAATCACACAAGTTTCACCTACCCCATCCCCATCAGGTGTAAAATGCTCAGGAGTTACTGCAAGAGAAACGTCCGTTCTCTTATACTCGGCGAATACTGAATTTACCTCTCCCGGCGTACCACCTTCCCCTACGGACTGCCCCCAATTTGTGGGATTATCGGAAGATATTTCCGGATTAATCCTTTCCAAAGAATAATTTCTCTCGGAATCACCAGAAGAATAAACTACCCTATCTAAAACAAACCCATTCTCATCAAATAAAAAAACACTATCCCCACTGTTAGAAAACGAAAGACTCATTTCTAAAACAGAAGAAGGAATTTCCCCGTAATAACTCAAAAAAGAAGCAGAATCCGAAGATATTACAAGATAATCTCCGGGAAGAACTTCAACCCCCGAAGAAGAAACACCATCTATTCTAAAAGAATCTAATAAAACCACATATTCAGACCTATTAAAAAACTCTACCCATTCGGGCGGTCCACCTGGCGCATACATAATCTCATTTATAACAAAGCCCGATATTCCATCTCCTATCCTGACCCTTCTAAAAATAGTTTCACCTATCAAATCAAAACCAATAATATAAACACCTTCTGATAATAGCGAAAAATCAATTCGGAAGGAAGAATCCTGCGAAATATCGAGAAGAGTAAAAGTATTAATTAACTCTCCTGCATCAAGAATCCTATTTTTATTCTCGTCATTAAAAACCTCTATCGTTCCGCTTAATGCCACATCATGAGAATTAACCAAAAGAACCGATATATTATTGCCCAGAATCCAGAGAGAATCAAATAAGAAATCGGGAGCCGAATAAACCGAATTCTCTCTTCCGGGTGTAGAACCGGAAACATCTTCACAAGCCCTCCAGTTCTCAGGAATATCACCGCTATAAGGGTAACCCCTTTCTATGGAAATTCCATCTCCCGGATTAGAAGGATTATAATATGTAGAAACCGTATCTCCAGCCGGAGAGATAAGGGCAATCGGATCCGTAGTTGCAAGCCCATTTCCTATTGCAGCATCACCTACTGTAAGCAAGATACAGGAAGGAACGCCGTAGGGCATATAATTCTCACCCGAATCTACATACTCGGGATCCAATATAAGAGCAAATTCTCCCGGCAAAACAATAGCGATAGAATCTCCGGAAAGAGCATGGAAAGGAACAATTTCATCAACAGCATCAAAATCAAAATCCGTAATCTCCCAGCCATTTAAATTTACCGTGTCGGGACCCGTATTAAAAACTTCAATGAACTCATTCCTATCCTCAGGAGACCCAGCCCTACTAGAACCGAGAGGGTTTGACATTACCTCGTTGATACAAACAGTAGAAAATAACACAAATAAAAAATACATCTCGATTCATTATAGAAGAAAAATATTGATTGTCAAGAACTATCCTTAATGGCAAAAATGGAGAATAAATATTTATTTAACCATAATAAAATTACAAAAATGGCAAAACTTTACCATGTGGAAAACTTGTTGGAAAAATTCTACCCATGGGATAATTGACTGATTACCAACATCTTAAACCATATAACTTATCCACAACGTTTTATTATAAATCCTTCACTATTAGGAACTTAACAAAAGCGCAAGGTAATGATAGAAATTGTATCGCTTATCAACTTTTTTATATCGGATTTTCCCCTAACGGAAATCTCTTCGTAGAAAATCTTGAAATACCCCAACTGTAAAACAAAAAATTCTTAAAAAAAATTTTTAGAATTTTTTTATAGAGAATAAGCTTAGAGATTTTGGACGCTTGAAAAAGTTAATAAATTGTGGAAGATAAGTTATTGATAAGCAGCATCATAGAAAAATACTGGGCGTAGGGCTGAATTATAGCTTCGCGAAATTAAAAAAGCATCCTTTTTATAAAAGAAACCCGGGAGGATTCACCTCTCCGGGTTTCTTATTAGAAATCTATATTCTCTCTAAAAAGCAATCTTACTGGGTAAAAATATTGCCAAAACCCCACTGCAACTGAACCATTAACAAGTTAATATCACTCATGTCGCTCTCATAAATAGTTTTCTGTCCTTGAATTTGCAGCATAACTTGAGGTTTATCCTTTGCGTCTCTAACGATATTCCAGTTTAATCCACCGATAATACGCGTATGACCATCATCCGCAATATCGCCGTTTTCGTCCCACATATCAAATCTACCGATAAGATCTACATCAATATTCATTAATTCTCTAAGTTTAAGTATAGGCATAACCATAAATCCATTGCTTTTAACGCTATTTCTATTCTGAACGAGATACTCACCTAAGAGTTCAAAAGGACCTTTAGAAAAACGCCCCAAACCTATAACTGCAAGTTTATCCGTATCGGTAAAGTACAATACAGAACCCCCAAAAGTAAAACCTGGAACAAGCGTAAGCCTGAGGTTACCCAAAAGTTCTGGAGTAACGTCTAAATCGCTACCTGTAACAGTATAGCCTTCTCCATTATAAATCGAAATCGAATATACCCCTTTATCGCTTGGAAGATTTCCGCAGAAAGCAATTCCATAATCAGCGGATTTTGCAACACCCTCTACTTCTTCCAGTACCTTCTCTATTGTAATATATTCCCAATCATAACCAAAACCGAAATAATGCTGAATTAAACCAACGCTAATTTTACTTTCCGGTATGGGTAAAACCTCAGCAAAATTAAGGTAGGCATACTTTACTCTAACGCCACCACCTGTAGTAGAAGTTTCGTCGGAGAAGAAATCCAGGTTAAATCTACCGTCTATCTTATCCGTAATAGTAGGCTCAATCCTGAAATAACCCCTCTCCAGAGTAAGTTTACTTTGAGTTACCTCATTATCAATAATTTCA
>CAZRYJ010000094.1:0-7866 GCA_964604245.1 uncultured bacterium
CTTATAATTACATATATGAAAGAATTTGAATGTAAAGGATGCGGTACTTTCGTTTGTGTTCCTGCCGATAAAGATAAAAGTCCGGTATGTCCCGAGTGCCGTGGTGTTATGTTACTCATAGGAAACTCTGGAGGCCAAGCAGATCTTAAAGAATTTGTATGTTCAGAGTGTGAAGAAGTATTCTTTATGCAAAAGGATAAACTTCCTTATAAGTGTCCTTTTTGCAATTATACTTTTTCCACATCTCCAAGATTAAAGCAGCAAGAAAGGTTGTAAAACCCCAAAAAAAGGAGGTTTTTTATGAGGTTTTTGAAAGTTTGTTCGACGGTAGTAGGGCTTGGGCTTTTGTTAATAGTGGCTTCTTGCAGCAGTGATACTTCCCGTGATGATACCGAAGGTTTTCTTTCCGGTTTATCTTCTATGTTTGACGGAGCAGCGACGTCTGAATCGTCGGTTCTTCTACAAGATTTTAACAATACTGAACCTCCTGTAACCCAGTTGGCTTCCGTAGGATCTTTAGTAGCTCCGACAGAGAATCTAAGAAAACTCAGAGATCCTTTTGGTCTTGATACGTTGTATGGGACCTGGAGATATTATGCTACTCCGGGATGGGTGCAGACTGATCCTAGTGACCCTGCAGATGCCATTCTGTTTGAATGGGTTCATCTGGATACCACTGATATGTCTGAACATGATGCTTATGTGCTTTTTGATTCACTTAGTTTCTTTTCAGATTCTTTAATTTCAGCCATGAGAGTGAGTGTTGGATTGGATGACAGCGAAATTGCCTGGCTGAAATTTGGGGTGGAGTATGTTACTTTTGAGGAAGCGGATAGCGCGTATTTAATCTACGAGATTGTAGGTTGTTACCAGTTAGGTGTTTCTGTAGCTACGCTTTTTGATGTTGATGACGTTGATACGTCTGCAGTTGATTCAATAGATTTTGTGGGGACAATACACCTATGGGCTATTGACAGAACGAACAATGATTATCAAGTTGATCTGTATTTAACCAGATATGCTGATGATAGCGGTGAGCTTGTACTTCGGGATTCGGATGGATGGGAACTGAATCTTGATGTATCAGTGGTTGTCGAAGAAGATGGTGAATACGAGAAACGTGACGTAAGCGGCGAAATCACCGAAAATGGTGAACATGCAGCCAGTATAGAAGGTCATTTCTGGGATCCGGATGATATTTCTCACCCTAGCGTTGTTACAATTATATTCTCAAATGACGAAGAAGATGATTTTACGAAGTATACTGCCTTACTTGAGGCGCTTTTGAGTCAGTAACAAAGTTACTTATTAGAATAACTATCATGATTTTTAGGAGGCGGGAATTCTCCCGTCTCTTTTTTTACTTAGCATTAGTACATTAGTTTATAAGCGAGTTAGTAAAATCGGGATTTGGAATTTTGTAAAAACAACACAAAAAATCCTGTTGATCTGTGTTAATCCTGGTGAGGTTTTTTAAAAACAAATAGTATTTTTTTTATCCTGTTCATCCTGTAATCCTGTCTAAATATTTTGGGGTTGTGTTGGGTTTTAACAAAAAAAATCCTTTTAAATCTGCGTCCAATTTTCTTTGTGTCTTTGTGGCAGAATTAGAATTTGAAAATAATCCTATATTGTAAAAATAGTATTTAAGATAGATTTTTATAAAATGTTGACTTTTAGCTCTGGTTATGTTACAATATAAGGGTTAAATGATATATTAAATTTTATTAGAAGGGGGTACCTATTGATTTTTTTGGAAGTTGGCGGTTCATCTTTGTTCCGCAGGTATGCGGGAAATCCTATTTTAACGGCAGCCACTTGGCCGTACCCGGTTCATTCTGTATTTAACCCGGGAGCTGCTACTATGAACGGAGAGACTTTGCTTTTAGTAAGGGCGGAAGACTATAGGGGTTTTTCGCATCTAACCCTTGCCAGGAGCAAGGATGGTATTACAAACTGGGATATTGAAGAGGCTCCTACTTTAGAATATTACGAGGGGCATCCTGAAGAAAGATGGGGTCTTGAGGACCCGCGAATAGTATGGCTTGAAGATTTTGAAAAGTATGCCATAGCTTATGTTTCCTATTCTTCGGTTGGACCGAAGGTTTCGCTTGCTTTAACTAAGGATTTTGAGACAATTGAAAAATTCGGGGCATTATTGCCTCCGGATGATAAAGACGCTTCTCTTTTTCCAAGGAAATTTGGGGGTAGATATGTCTTAATTCACCGACCTATAGTTAGTGGGGAAGCGCATATCTGGATTGCTTTTTCCCCTGATCTTGTCCATTGGGGTGATCATCGTGTTCTCCTTCACCGAAGGGGTGGTTTGTGGGATAATAATAGAGTAGGATTGGGAACCCAGCCGATAGAGACTTCGGAAGGTTGGCTTATAATATACCATGGGGTTCGCGAGACTGCCGCGGGCAGCCTTTATAGGGTTGGTCTTGCATTGCTTGATCTTGAAGAACCATGGAAAGTTATAAGGCGTAGTCAGGAATGGGTTTTTGGTCCAAAAGAACCCTATGAGTTTGTTGGAGATGTAGCCGGGGTCGTTTTCCCTACGGGAGCAATAATTAATAAGGAAAAAAATGAGCTTCGATTATATTATGGAGCTGCGGATTCGACCGTTTGCGTGGCTTTTGCCAATATGGATGAAATTCTCGATTATTTAAGAAGTTGTCCAAGTGAGTAAATCGAAAAAAAAGGAAAGCTTAAGAGAGAAATCCGTTTCATTTATTTCGACTTACCCTCCCATGGAATGTGGAGTAGGTATTTTCACTTATGATTTAATTTGTGCACTTGTAGAACTTGAACTCTTTAATAATTCGAAAAAGGATAAAATTCAGGTTGTAACTGTAAGTAATAAGGAAGAATATTATTCTTATGATGAGAGAGTTGTCTTTGATATAAATAAGCAAAACTTTAAAGATTACCTTAAAGCGGCAGATTTTCTGAATAAGTCCGAGACCGAAGTTGTATGCGTTCAGCATGAGTACGGAATTTTTGGTGGAAAAGATGGCGAATATTTAATAGCGTTACTTCGAGATCTCCAGAAGCCAGTGGTTACAACTTTGCATACAATACAGGAAAAACCTTCGGAGTCTCGGAAGGATATTTTAAAAAAAGTATCTAAATTTTCGAAGGTGGTTGTAGTTCTAAATAAAAAGGGGAAAAAATTACTTACGGAATTGTATGATGTATCTCCGAAAAAAATAAAGATTATATCTCACGGCGCACCTGACGTGCTTCTAACGGATACTTCTTATTATAAAAAACATCTTCATGCCGAGGGTCGTCCGGTAATTTTTACTTTTGGATTAATTAGACCCAGTAAAGGACTAGAAGTAGCTATTGAAGCTATGGCGGAAGTAGTTAAAGAGATTCCTGAAGCTCTGTACATCATACTTGGAGCTACTCATCCGAGTTTTAAAGGAAAACATAGAGAGAGTTATCGGAGTGTGCTTAAGCGGCTTGTAAGGGATAAAGATTTAGAAAAAAATGTGGTTTTTCGAAATGAATTTGTTTCTAAAGTCGAACTTGTCAAATATCTTAAGGGTTCGGACATATGTCTTACTCCGTATCTTTCGAGAGATCAAATATCTTCCGGGGTTTTGAGTTATGCATTGGCTTGCGGTAAGGCTATAATTTCCACGCCCTATTTATACGCGTTAGAGCTTCTGAAAGACGGTAGAGGTGCTTTGGTTCCTTTTAAAGATACTGATGCTCTTGCAAAGGTTTTAATAGAGATA
This sequence comes from uncultured bacterium, assembly GCA_964604245.1. GTDB lineage: Bacteria > Hydrothermota > UBA3072 > UBA3072 > UBA3072 > JAFGHJ01. The sequence goes on from CAZRYJ010000094.1 coordinate 3,750, forward strand.
ATTAAAGATGACGAAAGAAGAGAAAAGATGAGAAGAGCTGCTTATGATTTTGGGAGAGCTATGGTCTGGGAGAAGGTTGCCGCTTCCTATGAATATACCTTTAATTCTGTCTGTTCGGAAGTAGGTAGTAAACTTTAATTCTGTGATACCATAAAGATACCAACAAGAGCAAAAACATTAGGAAATAAATAAGCTTTCCTTTTTATACCTAAGTAGGTTTTTTTTTCTATATTAATTTTTCTTTCCCTGCAGTATTCAATAAAATCCGAAAGGCTGAGGAAATGAAGGTTTGGAGTGTCGTACCAGGAATAGGGCAAGGAAGGAGTTACCGGTGTTTTGCCTTTTAAGAAAATCTGAAGCCTTGCTCTGTAATGAGCAAAATTCGAGAAGCTTATTATTACCTTTTTACCCACTCTAAGAGCTTCCTGTATTACTTTCTCGGGTTGTCTAACTACCTCTGAGAGGCTTTGCTGCAGAACAATATAGTCAAATGATTTATCTTTATATTCAGAGAGACCGTATTCTATATCCTCATGGAGTACGGAAACTCCTTTTTGCACGCATTTGTAGATTTCCTTCTCGTCAATTTCTATCCCTTGAGCTTTTATACTTTTATTCTTAATGAGACGGTGAAGAAGTTCACAATCTCCGCAACCCAGATCAAGAACGGAAGATCCTTCTTTAATGTAATTGCATATTGTTTGGAATTCGAGTTCTCTAATATATCTAAACATTTTTTTCTCTCTCTAGTTTGCTTGAACGATCTTTTCTAAGAAGTGTTTTACCAGATGAGTTTCTTCTTCTATTTCAAGAAGAAAAGCGTCATGTCCATAGGTGGAATCTATCTCGCAGAAGGTTGTATCGATACCCGCGACTTTACAGGATTTTACTATCTCTCTCGATTGATACGTTGGATAAAGCCAATCCGATTTAAAAGCCAATACCATTACCTTTGCTGTTGCGCCATATAAAGCCTCTGATAAATTTTTACCTTCCGATGCATCATAACAATCTATTGCTTTTGTTATGTAAAGATAAGAATTTGCGTCGAACCGTTCAACGAAATTACTACCCCTGTAATGAAGATAATTTTCTATCTCAAAACCCGTGTTGAATTTATGCCGCTCTTTCACATTTCTGATTCGTCTGCCGAATTTCTCCATCATCGATTTATCACTCATGTATGTTATATGACCCACCATTCTAGCAAGAGCAAGTCCGCTTACAGGGTGTTCTTTTCCGTAGTATTTTCCGTCATTCCATGCGGAATCCGAAATTATCGATACTCTTCCTACCTCGTCAAAGGCAATTTGTTGTGGTGAGTGTTTAATAGCTGAAGCTATTATTATTGCGCTTTTTATTTTATCCGGATATTTGATTAACCAGGATAAGGCTTGCATACCGCCCATTGAACCGCCTACGACTGTGAGGAGTTTTTCTATGTTTAGATGTTCAATTAGTTTACTTTGTACTTTAACCATGTCATTTATACTTATGAGGGGAAAATCTAAACCGTAGGGTTTACCAGTCTGGGTGTTTATCGAGGAAGGTCCGGTTGTCCCGCTGCAACCTCCAAGAACATTGGAGCAAATTACGTAGTATTTATCAGTATCGAAGGCTTTTCCGGGTCCAATCATACTGTCCCACCATCCGGGTTTGTCATCGCCTTTGTGGTATCCCGCAGCGTGAGCATCACCGGAAAAAGCATGAGTTATAAGTACAGCGTTTGTTTTTTTCTTATTTGGTTTTCCGTATGCCTCATAGGCTACGGTGATAGGTCCGAGTTTCTCACCGCTTTCCAGTTCCAGTTCATTCGGTGGTTCTGCGAAGGTAACATATTTTCTTTCAACTATGCCCAGGCTTTTTTCTTTCATTTATCAATTTATTTAGTAGCCTTTTTTAAAGCTTTATCTATATCTTCTTTGATATCTTCTATATTTTCCAATCCGATTGAGAGACGAATATAATCTTCCGTTACCCCTGTATCTTTCTGCTCTTTTTTTGTAAGCTGCTGGTGTGTGGTGGAAGCGGGATGGATTACAAGGCTTTTCCCGTCGCCAATGTTGGCGAGATGAGATAATAATTTTACGGATTCGATAAATCTTTTTCCTGCTTCCAGGCCTCCTTTTATTCCAAACCCTACAAGCCCGCCGTATTTACCTTTTAAGTATTTCTTTGCAGTACTGTGGCTTGGATGAAGAGGCAAGCCCGGATAATTTACCCAGCGAACCTGCGGATGATCTTTTAAAAACTCAGCAACAGCAAGTGCGTTTTCACAGTGCCGTTCCACTCTTAGATGTAGTGTTTCAAGTCCCTGAAGAAAAAGGAAAGCGTTGAATGGACTTAAGCATGCTCCGAAATCCCTCAGCATATGGCAGCGTATTTTGGTTATAAATGCGATGTTTCCTACTCCTTTTACTTGTGAGAATTTCTTCCAGTAACTTATTCCATGATAGCTCGGATCAGCTTTGACTAGTTCGGGAAACTTTCCGTTGTTCCAGTTGAAATTTCCGGAATCCACAATGACACCGCCGATAGACGTTCCGTGTCCGCCAATCCATTTTGTGGCAGATTGGACTATTATGTCTGCGCCGTATTCTATCGGTCTTACTATACCTGCACCTACTGTATTATCCACCACCAGAGGTATTCCTGATTTATGGGCTATTTTTGCAATTTTATCGAAGTCCGGAACGTCGAGCTTTGGGTTTCCTATAGTTTCGACATATATTATTTTTGTTTTATTCGTTATCGCTTTCTTAAATTCCTCGGGTTTCGAAGAATTTACAAAGGTTGTTTTTCTTCCCAATTTTGGAAGTGAATGGTTAAGTAACTGATAAGTTCCGCCGTATAAATTGTTGCCGGCTACGATCTCATCGCCTAATTCTGTAATTCCCAAAATAGTAAGTGTTTCTGCAGCTTGTCCGGAAGAAACTGCCAACGCTCCCGTTCCGCCTTCTATATCAGCCATTCTTTTTTCGAAGGCTTCTAACGTTGGGTTTGAAATGCGTGAATAAATGTGTCCAGCTTCTTTTAAAGCAAAAAGATTTGCCGCATGTTCGGTGTCTCTAAATACAAAAGATGTAGTCTGATAAATCGGTACAGCTCTTGCGCCTACTTCTTTATCGACTTTTTCCTGCCCTGAATGTAAATTTATTGTTTCGAATCTTTTTTTTGTTTTAGTTTCCTCCTCTTATTAAGTATATATATTAGTTCTTATCTCTTAATTAGCAAGTCCCCGTTCACAAACCCCCTTAATGACCACAGATTATCGCAAGATTTTTTGTCTGTTGTTAGGCTAATAGCTAAAAGCAAAGGACTAAGTGCTATTTTTATCACATGTAGAATTTGTAGATACTGTAGTTGTTTTTTTAACTAAAAAACCGGGACCTATTATCTGGTATTTGAAAATTGCTGTTAGTCGTAAGCGGTAGGAGTTTAGCGATGAGTATATTGCTAATTACATAATTGAGAATCAGCTGATATATTAAACGCTTTAGCGGTTATCAGGGCAGATCCTTCTAAATATGTTTCATGAGTTTAAACTTGACAGAACTACCCTTTTTATCTAAAATATAAGAAATAATTATAAATATATATTAAATGAAAATTAAAGAAAAAGGAGAAAAGAGATGAATCACATTAAGTTTATTATTATCTTAGCTTTTTTTTCATTAAGTGGAAGTCTGTTCTCACAGGGTTGGTTATACACTTCGGGAAACAAGATTTACAAAGAAGATGGTACTGTGTTTGCCGGACGCGGAGCAAATGTCTTCGACACCAGGTCCTGTAATGCGGCTACGGCTTTTTCCCCAAATGTGGAAGAAGTAAAGCGCCGTATAAATGAACTGGTGGATGTTTGGGGTGCCGATTATATGAGACTTTGTTTGGAAAGTTACGAAACACTAGAGGGGTGGCAGGTACATGGGTTGTCGGTTCTCGAGGATACAGCCTACCTTAATGATATAGTTGAAATTGTTGAATATATCGGTACTAAAGACAGTGTGTATGTTCTGGTTAGTGTGTGGAATGATCCGTCTTTAGATGATATGGGCTGGCCTACAGCGGAAACAATAGAAACCTGGAGAGTTCTGGTTCCGGCGCTTGCGCAATATCC
>CAZRYJ010000095.1:0-7846 GCA_964604245.1 uncultured bacterium
CACGAAATAAAAAATTCTATTTGTGGACTTAAAACAGGAATTAGTATGCTGCGAGATATGGGAGATGGTGAGGTAAAGGAAATTAGCGGAACGCTTTTTGAGGAATTGGAATATCTTCAGGATATGACATTCGATGTTTTAAGTTTGACCGGTGCTCTTGATTTAAATCTCGAAGAGGTTAATATTAAGAAGTTAAGTGAAGAAAGCGCGGAATTGGTTACAGGAAATCATGGTTTAGTTGATATAAAGTTTAGTGATGATTTCCCGGATGTTTTCTGTGATAAAAAGCTTATGAAGTCTGTTTTGATTAATCTGATTCATAATGCTTATGAAGAGGTTGGAAAAGAGGGAGTGATTGAGGTGGGGGGAAGAAGTGTGGGGAAGAGTATCGTTGAGATATGGGTAAAAGATAACGGAAAGGGCATCAAGGGCGATATAAATTCGATTTTTAGAAATTTTAAATCGAGAAAAAAAACGGGGACAGGTATAGGATTATCTTTAGTTGGAAAAATAGTTAATGAGCATTTTGGGAAAATCAGTGTTGAAAGCATTTACGGTAAGGGAACAAAGTTCATTATTGAAATGCCATCGGATTATCATTACGTTGACAGGCGTTCGGGAGAAGAGCGAAGAAGAAGTAAAGATAGACGTAAGGAGGACTAATGATTTTAGTGTTAGAGGATAATAAAGCTTTGCGTATTATTATAAGGAAAGCTCTTGAGAAGGCAGGTTACGATGTTAGAACGGCTGAAAACGGCAAGGAGGGGTTGAAGGTCTTAAAGAAAGAACTCCCGGATCTTATACTATCTGATGTCATAATGCCTGTAATGGATGGGTTCGAATTTCTTAAAGCTATTCGAAAAAAACATCCCTTAATTCCTTTTACTTTTTTGACGGTTAAATCCGAACTTGATGATTATACGAAGGGATATGAACTTGGCGCTACCGATTATTTAACGAAACCTTTTGACGTTGATATTTTACTTAAAAGGGTTGAAAAGAGAATAAAATCAGGGAAATTGCTTAGGGAAATCATAGAAAAAGGAAAAGATACGGTGAACCTCGGAGAAATTCTGACAGTGGACCTAATCAGTAGTTTAAAAGAACATAAAGTTGACTGTAAGCTTATGATTACTTCGCCTGCGGGTAAGGGTAGTGTTGAGATTAAGAAGGGAAAAATAAAGAAGTGTAAATTTACTGATGTAGAAGATGAAAACGCTCTTCCCAGAATTGCAGGTTTAAATAAAGGCAAAATTAAAATTGAGCGTTAATTAAGTATTCACTATTTTTTTAGCACAACATATCTACAATATCTATGTTAGGATACAGAAAAGACAAACTAAAAAAATCTTGTGTTAATCTGTGTAATCTCGTGGTTGTTATTGGGGTGGGGTGTGGCTTCGTGTCTTAGTGCCTTTGTGGCGAATATGTTTAAAAAATGATTAGGATAGAAAAAGTGAAGAAAAGTTCGATTGCCGATAAACTCGGGGTGAAATCCGGGAATCACCTTATTTCTATCGATAATAAGGGAATAAACGATTCTCTTGATTTGAAATTTTTTGAAGCGGGAACTTCGATAAACGTTGAAATTTCGGATGGGAAACTGACGCGCATATACAATATTGAAAAAGAGGAGGAAGAATCCCTCGGGATTGAGCCTTCAGAGTTTAAAATGAAATTATGTAAAAATGACTGTATATTTTGTTTTATAAATCAGAATCCTGATGATGTGCGGGGTTCGCTGCTTGCAAAGGATGACGATTACCGAATGTCTTTTCTTTATGGGAATTATCTTTCTCTTACAAACTTTACAAAAAAAGATTTTGACAGGGTAATAGAATTAAAACTCAGCCCTCTTTATGTTTCGGTTCATGCGACTAATCGGGAAAAAAGAATAGAGATGATGGGAAATAAAAGAGCGGGAAAGATAAGGGAAGACTTAAAACGTCTTAGCGACGGTGGAATAAAACTGCATACTCAGATAGTTCTTCTTCCCGGAGTTAACGATGGAGAATTTCTTCACGAAACAATAGAAGACCTTCTATCTTTATCTTCAGTTGAGTCCATTGGTATCGTACCTGTTGGATTGACTGCTTTGCGAGAAACCCTTACTTATGTAAAACCCGCAACTCCTAAATGGATGAAAGAGGTTATCGAGTTAATTGAGCCTTATCAGAAAGAAATAAGAAAAAAAATAGGGAAAACGCTTATCTATCTTGCGGATGAATTTTATGTAAAAGCAAATAAGGAAATTCCTTCTTTTAAACATTATGACGATTTTTCTCAATTGGAAAACGGCATTGGAATGGCAAGGAAGTTTTTGGATGGGTTGGAATCGTTAAAAGTCCCCGACTTTAAAGGAAAGGTCCTGCTCGTTACGGGGACGCTTGCTTATGGGCTTGTTCGTAAATTAGAGGGTAAATTCAAAGAGGCAGGAATCAGTGCGAAAACCATATCTGTTAAGAACAGATATTTTGGAGAATCCGTAGAAGTGGCTGCCCTGCTCGGTGGTTGGGATCTGTTGGGACAGCTATCTGTACATGATTTTGATATTGTGATTTTACCTCCCGATATTGTTAACACAGATGGTATGTTTATAGATGGATGTTCCCTTGAAGTTTTGCGGGAGTCTTTGCAGAAGAGTATTGTTGTAAGTCCCTATAACGTGATAGAACTTGGAAATATCCAATGAATACAATTGCAATTGTAGGTAAACCTAATGTAGGAAAATCTACCCTTTTTAACCGTCTTTTAAAGGAAAAGCGTGCTATTGTAGATAAAAAACCTGGTGTCACAAGGGACAGGGTTTATGGTGTAGTCGAAAGAGAAGAAAAACCTCTGATTCTGATCGATACGGGAGGAATTCGCTTTTCCGATGATCCGCTTGAAAGTCAGATAATGGAACAGGTGAACTTTGCTCTGGATGAGGCGGATATAATTCTGCTATTGGTGGATGGAAGAGAGGGAGTTTCTTCTCTTGATAGGAAAATTTCCGATTACATAAGGAAAGACAAAGGCAAAAAAGTCCTTGTTATAAATAAAATGGATAAAGAAGAGGACTGGAATGTTTTGGGTGAATTTAAAGAACTCATAATGGATAAAACTTTTCAGATTTCCGCTCAACACGGCAGAGGGGTGGAAGATCTTTTAAAATGGATTCTTTCGAATTGCGAGGAAGGAGAAATCGCGAAAGGAACCACAATAGGTGTAATAGGTAAGCCGAACACAGGAAAATCAACTTATGTTAACGCTATTATGGGATATGAGCGTACGATTACCAAAGAAGAACCGGGGACTACGAGAGACAGCACAAATTCATATCTTGATTATAAGGGGAGAACAATAGTTCTTGTCGATACTGCAGGACTTAAGAAGAAATCAAAATTAAAGGATTCGCTTGAGTATTATTCTTTTCTCCGAGCAATAAGATCTATAGAAGAATCGGATGTTGTTATTGTTTTAATTGATGTGGTAAAGAAAGTATCAAAACAGGATAAAGATATAATTAGATGGGCAGTTGATAGAGGAAGACCTATTATTATACTTCTTTCAAAATTTGATCTTGTGCCTGAAGAAAAAAAGAAAGAGATTATGAAATACTATGATAAAGAACTTTCCGTTTTCGGTTGGATTCCGAGGTACCCCATTTCTTCTTTACAAAGAAGAGGCATAGGAAGGTCTTTATCTTTAGCTCTGGAAATTGTGGATAAGTTAGATAAAAAACACCCGGAACTTGAAGATGTCGTTAGAGAGGCTATTAATTACCGTCCGCCTCACGCTGCCCGAAAAAAAGTCGTATTGCATTCGCTGAGACAGAATGGCAAAAATATTATTTTAAATACAAACGAGAGAAAGAGTTTTGATGAACAATACAAGAGATACCTGGAGAACAGAATAAGAAAAAAAATTGATTTCGAAGGAATCCCAATTTCGGTGAAGTTGGAAAGGGGGTAAATTTTATGTGGGAAGCAGTAGCTTTTGTCGGTTCTTACATTCTTGGAAGTATACCGTTCGGTTATATTGTTGGGAAAATTAAAGGATATGACATAAGGAAGGAAGGAAGCGGAAATATAGGTTCCACGAATGTTTTTAGAGTAGTTGGTAAAAAAGAAGGTATTTTTGTTTTTGTTCTTGATTTTCTTAAAGGATTTCTTCCGGTACTTTATTTTTCCGATGTTTCGGTGTTGGCTGGTATTCTTGCTCTGCTTGGAGCTATTGCGGGTCATATGACGACTCCGTTCCTTCGTTTTAAAGGTGGAAAAGGAGTTGCTGCGGGTTTTGGAGGTATTGTTGCTTTTATGCCCTTACCTGCAGTTTTGGCTTTCGGTGTTTGGTTTCTGCTCGTTGGGATTTTCCGGAGAGTTTCCGTTGGTTCTCTGGGGGCTGCTCTTTCTCTGCCTATTTTGTACTTCTTTCTCGCAGAGCCTATTCTCAAGAGTGTTTTATTTATATCGATTTTGATTCCCATTTTGGTTTTTATAACCCATAGGAAGAATATAAGAAAACTAATTAGAGGGGAGGAAGAACCGATTTTCTAAAAAAGACAGCTCATTTTTAGAAAATCGCACTTAGCTTTTAGTCTTTAGCTGTTCGCTAAAAAATGGGAAATCTTGTGTTAATCTTGTGTAATCTTGTTGTTAAATTTTGTGGTGTGATGGGTTCTGTGCTCTCTGTGGTAAAATTAGTTTTTTGGATTTAGAGGATGGGATTTAATAAAAACAAAAATTTTTCTCTGCGTACTTTGTGTCTCTGCGGTGAGTTTATTTTTTTATCTTCTTCTTTCAATGAATAAAGACAAAATAAAACACAACAGGGCGAGAATGAGAAAGAATGAAGCCCCGTTTGTAAGTCCGCTTCTCCCGAAAATATATCGTAGTTCTTTATCGGAAAGGCTTTCCAGTTTTGATTCGGATGGATGGTTGTTTACCGCTATTAATCCTATAATTTTATTCCCATCAGTTATTTTATAAATCCCGCATTCTTTTGTTTCCTTGAAGATGTAATTGTCAGCGTTTACCGGATCCCCCGTATATTCATTACCTTTCGGAGATATTATTGTGGGTTTCAAAAAGTTTGTTATGACTATTGGTTCATCTAATAAGATATTACTGCAGAACGGTTCCTCCGACAAAGAGTTGATTAGATTAAAGAGAAAAGGAATAAAAACCGGATGAAGAGATAAATCGTTTTCCTCCAGTGAAGTGGGAAGAATGAGGTGGTTTTTTATCTTACTGACGAAAGGATTTCCGTTTTCAAAATACATCAGGGTTTTGCCATCGGTTATTATGCAATTATAGCTTATTGGGATTTGACTTAAGGCTTTTAGATCGGATGAATTATTAAAGGAAGATTCCTCGACAACGGTTGAGATCCTATCCGGAATTTTATTGGAGATTGAGGTGTTTTCTGCCCCCCGTAGGCATATAATTCCGGAGATTGGGTTTTTAAGTAAACTTAATCCACTTTTTTTATCTACGTTGTTTGCAATAAATAAGTTTCCTTTTATTTCGGAGGTTCCCCTGACCCATTTAACTTCGAAGTAAGAGGGCGGAAGTGCGGCTATAAGACGTTCGGGGTAATCATCTGATAGAATGTAAATATTTTGTTTGGCTCGTACGTTAACAGTGAGGTAATATTTATTGTCAAAATTGAATCCTTTTTTGTCTTCTAATTCGAGAGACAGTTGGTGCAGTCCTCTCGGCAGGGAAAGATTGAACGAAAGATCGCTTTCTCCAACTTTTAAAATTTTGTTTTTTTCCATGAACACTTTCCCGTCTAATTTTAGTGTTGATCTGGTTTTTTTCTTTTCTTTATATTTATTTAGAATATTGAAATTTATGTTGATTTTTTTCCCCTGGTAAGCCGGTCCGCTTTCGGCACCGATTATCGCGAGATTACCCTGAGGAAAAGCTGTCTTTTTAATTCTTATTCCCGGGAATTTTTCTCTCTCCTTTAGTATTTCTGTGAAGCCGTTTTCTTGAGCGTCGGTGATCAAAATTCCGGGTGAGTGTTTTTTAAGATATGGAAAGAATTGAGGTATGCCTGAATGCATAGGAACAATGAAAGCATTTTTGTCATTAATTTTGATTTTTTCCATTGAAGGGGAGTTATCCAGTATTAAAGTTTTCGCAGGATTGAAGAAAGAAAAAGGAACTTTTAGATTTACGGCGGCTAAAATCAGGAATATTAGAAGACTAATCCTCGTGATTAAAAGGAGCAATCTTTTTAATTGGAACCATCGAATGAGTTTTATTTCATTCTTTATAATAAAGAGTAAAGACGGGAAATCTATTTTCTCAAGCTTTTTTCTCGATAATAAGTGGATTATTATTGGTACTATAATAAGAGGGAAAAGCATAAAGAATGCAGGGAAACTCATGACAATCGTTTTCTTTTTTCAAGATATTCCCTGAGGGCTTTATCGTAAGGAATATCGGTAATTATTTGAAAATAATCGACCTTCTTAGGGGCAAAGCCCATTTTGTACCTTGAAATAAATTGATTGAGTTTATTTTTATATAAACTCTTCAGGTTTTTAGGGTCCGCGAGAATGGTTTTTGAATCCTCCATATCTCTGAACAGAGCCTCATTATGAAACGAAAAATTCAATTCTTTCCTGTCGAGGATGTGGAAGACAATAACTTCGTGTTTTTTCGCTTTCATTATGTTGATGTTTTTTATAACTTTTTTCGGGTCTTCCAGCAAATCGGAAAATAAGATGAAAAGGCTTTTTTTCTTTATTAATGGGATAAGTTCAAAGATAGCGTTAGAAATAGAGGTTTTACCTGAAGGTTCATTTTTACTCAGAGTACCAAGTAGATATTTCAGATGATTCATACGGCTCCTTGTGGGGATGAAGGATTCTATTTTGGAATCGAAGAGAACCAATCCTACCGAGTCGTTCTGCCTGAGTAGTAAATAGGCAAGGGAGGCTGCAAGGGTCCGAGCGTAATGAAATTTGGATATCTTTTCTCCGAATTTCATAGAATTGCTTTTATCCAGCATCAGAAATGCTGACAAATTTGTTTCAGCCTGATATTTTTTTAGATAAAACCGCTCAGTTCTGGCGTATAATTTCCAGTTAATTTTACTGATAGGATCTCCCGGGTAATAGGGACGGTGCTGTTTGAATTCCGGCGAAAAACCATGATAGGGACTTTCGTGTAAGCCGGTTAAAAACCCTTTAACAATTATTTTGGCCCTGAGGTTCAGGGTGCTGATTTTTTCTAAGATTTCAGGTTTTAAAAGTTCCAAAAAATTCTACACTATTCTTCAAGTACTACGATCCTAACTTTTTCTCCTTCTTTTATGGTAAGAGGCATACCTTCACTATTAAAGCCTATTATAGCGTAATTTAAGGGGACTGTATCATTTTTGATTATTGTAGCGTAATACCCAATTCTAATCTCTCCGGGTTCCCCCCGTTTTTCTCCGTGATATCCGCTTGTATCTGTACTTTCTATTTGAGATGGCACATCGTACAGAAATTTGCTTAGTTCGTATGAGCTCATACTGCTTTTCGTGTAAGGGTTTACGGGAACCCGAAAAACTTCAAGCTGATCGTATATATCATATGTTGAAAAAGGTATTTTTCCGTTGGTGAAAGCTCTATACCTTTCTATAGCTGCTTTAACGGTGAACATATTAGACTGTAATTTTCTTTCCTTTGTTGTTACTTTTGCATTTTGATACTGCGGTTCAATCAAAATGTATAATAAACCGAAAAAAGCAATAATTATAAGTATATCAAGAAATCTTAATGTAGCTTTGTTCATTTAGCCTCCTTATGTATGTGCTAAAAATAATGAATAATCAGATTATGTCAAGGGGATTCTTAGGGCATAGC
>CAZRYJ010000096.1:0-7636 GCA_964604245.1 uncultured bacterium
CAGCTTCGAATGGCTGTTCAAGAAACTTTTTTACATTCGGAGAGGCACTGGCTTCGTATAAATATGTGTTACCCGGATACCACTCTTTAATTTGTATCTCTCCATATTTGTGAAGATAAGCCCAATATAATGACATATATACCTCCTCTTTTAATTGTTTTAATATAGTGATTCCAATAAGAACATTTTCCCAAAAGATAATTGCTTTATAAGAAAACAGGCGATTTACTGCTCGTGGTTCTTGCTTTTGTTACTTAATTTTTATTTCTTCAATTAAAGGTTTAGTATAATATAAAGAACATTCATTAATGCTTTTTGGAGCCTCGAATATTATTCCAAAATAAGGCTTTTCTTTGGATGCCCATGTCCTTGAAACCGCTCCTCCTAACATCCATGTAAACTTTTCAGCTGGGTCATCCGTGGAAGTATCGCCAAAAGATATACCTATGCAAGCCCTTCTTGGTATTTCATATTCGTGTTCAAAACCCAGAGAAAAATCAGTAGAATATACAGTAATACTACTATCACCCTTATATTTTAGAAGTATTAGAATGCCATTCGATTTATCTCTTTCTTTCCAATAAAAAGTCGTGCCACCTGCAGAATTTGAGACTACACTATTTACTCTCTCAATCGATACCAATTCGAATATTTTCTCTGCTCCGTTTACTGTATCATTTTTATCGTTCGTACAAGAACTCAAAGTAATAAATATTAATAGAACAAACAATATACTTATAACTCTTTTTTTCATTTCCCCTCCTTTTTCTATAATTATTTTAGGTTAAATGATTCTAGTATGTAATCTTTTGCCTTTTTCTTTTCTATATCTTCTTTATTGTATATTTTAAGATGCCGGCGATATTTTCCGCTTCCTTCCAAATGCTTTTCGGCGTTATTTATTTCATATCCGCGGTCTAATTCCACTGTTACATATTTCTTTCTCAGGAATATTCCGCAAAACATCCGATCAGATATAAATACAATACCTCCATACATTATTTTTTCTTCGGATTTTGGCGCGATTTCCAACACAATTTTTCTTAAAGAACGAACAATATTTGCCAATTCAGGGCTGGCGAATTCAAAGTCTTCCAGTAATTGATTTATTCTTGGACTTGTTTTCATTTAAATCATGGTAATGGTTTAAGTCCTTCGAATTCTACAACCCAGTTGCCATCCTGTGGAAAACCCGGTGCTTGCACGTCGGGTGATCCATCCCATCCGGCAGACATCATTGCAATAGCGGTTAGGAGTCCGCCGTTTCCGGGCAGATATACGGGCAAATCATCTGTTTGATAATTGTGTCCGTTATTTAAATAAGTGTTTTTTTTAACGTCCATGAGTAAGGCTTCGATTGCGAGTTCAGGGCAACCGACCCGGGCAGCGGTCATCGCCACCAATGGATAATCCCAACCCCATGTATGTTTCCAATCCCAGGATAGCATTACCTGTTCAAGAGTTCGCCTCATAATTTCCATGTCTATATCATCATTCGGTAACATACCGTAGGTTCCAAGAACTGTCGGATGATCCCTGCGTTGTTTTTTGTCCTGAAATGTGTTCTGAGCTGTTTCGGTATTCTGATAAAATCCGTTGTTGCTTGGTATGGGGGAGAGATGCTTTAAGACATGGTCCCATTTTTTATCACGTTCAAGTCCAAGACGCTCTCGCCACCTTTGAGCCGTCTTTAGACCGTATGTCCAGTAGGAAAGTTCAAAAGCCGGATTCATAGTCTCTGTGGGTTTATATATTTCTTGAGCCGGAATAAGAGGTGGTCCCAACACATATCTGTTTTCCGTTTTATTCCAGTGCGCATAGGAAGCCATAAAATCGGCAGTGGCAAACACAAGATCTTTGTATCGATTAAGGATATCAGCATCTTTTTTGTTTCTATAAAGTAATTCGGCAAAATAAATAGGATGAGGCTGCTGCCATATTAGAAAAACCCCAATACTCGAGGGGCTATCGTACCCGTATGGTGAAGTCATTTTTGGCCATCGGACACCGTCGTATCCCTGGAGCTTTGCTTTCTCTCTCGCTAAAGGCAGAATTGATTCGTACCAGTGCATACTTTTTTCCAACAACTCCGGACGTCCCCAAAGAACAAAATGAACTGCATGCCACCAGTGCATTTCCAGGTGAAATTTGCCAAACCAGCTGTTCACGGTCAATCCGGTTTCCTGCGGCGGCAGCGATCCGCAGCATTGGATTGCAGTTAAATACTGCGACAGAACAATACGGCGTTCCAGCTCCATCGATTTGGGATGTGTACTTTTGGATAAATCTACAGCTCCTCCCGAACTCCAAAATGCTTGCCAATGATCTCTTGAACGTTTAAAGGTAGAAGAAACGTTATCACGTTTCATTTCTCTTTTAGGAGAAAAATGACAGGTGAATTCAAATTTTTTATCTTCCTTTATAATTAGTATATATGAATGTTTTTTTATTTCTTTAAAATTAGCTGCCCCATTCCAACGAATGTTAACGTAATAAACTGTCGAGTCGAGTTGACGTTTTATTATAGCGAAATTCTTTCCCTGATTTATGATAATCGATTTATGTCTTTCAGGACTATTCCAGTCGTAAGCTGTTTTACCCCATAATTCGGAACCATACGGAAAATCGAATCCAATTCCCAGTGAGCTTCTATTTAATTCCTGTGATTTTATGCTGACGGCAACTTGGTCGAGTTCGGGATGCGCGCAGGTTTCAACTTTTATTTCATTTCCATTATAAACGAAGGAACTTTTCACAATTCCTTGCCATATATTCATTACCTGATTTATATCAGTTATTTCCGATATTTGAATGTCGGAAAAATTCTCATTTACTTTCTTAAAACCTATACGTCCCAAATGTAAACGATGAGGATTTCCTCTCAGATATTTTGCAGGTTTTGAATCCATAATAGAGGCGTAAGGCACCGAACGTCCGTATGTATCAAAGTATTGGCAAGTCTGTTTTATATTATACCCGCTATCATTAGGAAAAGTATGCCAACCCCAGTTGGATTGTGTGGTAAGTGGGATGCCTTTTTCATAAAAACCGGTTAATGTCTGCAAGCCCGTAATACCTACAGTAAAAGCAAAATCACCATTACCTACGCTGAAAGGTGAGAGTGAGTCCGCATTATTGCAAAAAGGCAAGTGGCGATTCACTAAAGCATACCTGTCAATGGAATTGCTAATATTTTCTCTATGGCAATTAATGAAAGTAAGTACAAAAATAAACCGGTAAAAGTTTTTACTTCTAAATATTAATTCCATGTTTAAATTCTATTGGAAAATCTGTTTTTGTCAACATAAAATACCACTATTCTCGAACTTTAAGGTCTGCTCGAGGATTCTCTGCTATTCTTTTATTTCACGTACACAGCGAAATCCCACTCCGATATGTCGCTTTCGGGGACCGCCAAAGATCATACTCCGATATGAACTTCGCAGAGAACTCATATTCATGATACCCTGATTATCCCGCCAAAAGCCACCTCTAATACTGGCTATGTAATCGCCATATTTGGGTTTACGGGGATAATCTATGCTGTCATCCGGTGCCGGACCTGTTGGGTTATCGATAGGGGAACTTGAATAATAGTGCGGATCCCAGCGGTCACTGACCCATTCCCACACATTTCCGGACATATCGTAAACCCCATAAGGAGACGCGTTATTATGAGTTGAAAAACCATTTTGAGTATCACCATCATAAAATCCGGCAGGCGTTAAACCTCCGGTAAGTAATAGATCATTTTCATAAGGATCACCGCTTTTATAGTAATTAGCGTAACTGCTATCGATGTTATTACCCCAGGGATATCTTCTCTGGTCTGTTCCTCTTGCTGCCTTTTCCCATTCTGCCTCTGTCGGAAGTCTGTAAGTCTCTCCTGTTTTTTCCGAAAGCCACCTGCAGTAAGCGTTCGCTTCATGCAAGTTAACTCCTACAACAGGAAAGTGCTCATTCCCCGGTATTCCTCCGCCTCTGGCTACGGAATCATTCCAAAATTCCGGTTGTTGTCCGTAACTTTGTTCAATTACATTTTGATGAGAATCCTTTCTCTGGTCTTTTTCTATATCGCTGGTCGCTCTTTCCTTTTCTTCCTCTGACCAGTACTCAGGATTTGTATATCCTCCGTCATCCATAAATTCCTTAAATTCACCGTTTGTCACTTCATATTTGCCTATATAATAAGCATTAAGCCTTACGGGATGAACAGGTTTTTCCTGTGAAAAACCTTTCTCATCGGTATATGAGTCGTCAAAATTATCACCCATCAAGAATTCCCCGGCGCCAACCAGTACGTAATCTCCATAACCATAGTTAACAAGCCTGGGAAGGCTTGTTTGACAACCGATTAATAATGTCAAAGTAAAAACAAAAAAAATTCGCCTGTCATTAATTAATCCCATAGCTTCCCTTCCTTTTTAAATTTCAGGGTTTTTGCTTATAAGCTTATTTAATTGCTTTTTTAATTATAGGAAAATAATGTTCAATTGTTATATTTGAAAATTGATTCTGCATTATAATTGAGGTAAAAAATCAATTTTTGTCATTCTTTTTTAAACCACTCAATTGCTTTATCAATCTTTGTAAAGACTTTTAGATTATATCCCCTTTTGACAGCAACGTTTTCCAGAAATATTTCATTAACGTTAGTCCTGGAATAAACGAGAGCTACCTTATGTGGTATCGCTTTCATTTTTTGGTCTGTATCAACCGGTATAGTTCCTATCGAAAATGTATCTGTCGTTCCAACAATAATTTGTGCTTGCCTCATATCTATCAAAAATCGAGAGTAGCCTTTCTCATAATGATAGTCACGGACAAGCTTTTGTATTGCGAGGGAATCGTCTGGGCGGCGAAGCTTACCCTTAACACTAATAATACAAATTTTATTAACTTCATCAAACTCTGTGGTGTACTTCATTTTGTACCTCACCTATCAAATTCAAACCATGATAAGGATCGCATCATTACGAAGATAGTGTTTTAGATTTTTCTATTTCGGTCAATTTCATATGTGCCTGTAAACCTTCATAAAGACCAAACAGGGCAAATAAATGAAATCCGATGCTCATTTTATCAAAATAAGTTTATTGGTTTTAAAAACCTTTCCGGCTTCAAGACTGTAGATGTAGACCCCAGCGGCCAAACCTTTAGCGTTCCATTCGATGTTATAGTTTCCCTTCGTTAGCTGTTCATCGACCAGCGTTTCAATTTTTTGACCCGAAAGATTGTATATTTCAAGTGAAACGAACTCATTCGAGGGAATAGCAAACTGAATGGTTGTACTTGAATTAAAAGGATTGGGATAATTCTGTTGCAGAGCGAAGTCATTAAGGATCATTAATGAGTCTTTATCTTCTTCTATACCGGAGGTATAGTTGGATACTAATTCTATACCCTCATCTTCACCAAGATTTCGCGAATATTTCATTTCGAGTGCGTTATTCCAATGTTCATGAACTCCAAGACTCCAGGGGATAGGAGTTCCATCTTCTTCCGGGTCATAATATGGAATGCTGTCTGTCCGGTTTGCCGAATCCGCAGCCTGGTGCAGGAAATCATCGACCCCGGCATATCTGGGAAAAGGACCTTTAAATGTGCCGGTGGGATTACCTTCGGTTGGATGATCTTCATCGAATTCTTGATACAAAAAATCAAAACCAACAGATTCTATGGCAACCGGGTCCTGTGAAACAAAGATAGAAGATGGCCAGTCATTATTAAATGGCGTCATTCTCCATTTTATTGGAGGATTTGCCCAATTAGTCGAACTCCATATTCCGTCGATTATATATAGAATCGTTTTACCGCCGAGATGTTCATGACCCATAATATCCACAAAACAGCGATATACTCCATATTCTCCGTTATCGACAACTCCATTTCCCTCTGTAGAGGGTAAGCTATAATGCCAATGGTTGGCATTCCCGCTAAATGGGACAAAAGTTCCGAAATGATTTTTACTCGAAAGAGAGATACCTGCTCTATGATGTTTTTTGAATACCGGTATATTAATCATATAATCTGCTTCAAGATAACATTTTGGTAAGTAATCCTGTACTTCACCATCACTGGTAAACATTTCAAAAGTATCCGACGGTTCTATTGGCGTCCGGCCACCACCATCTCCCCAGTATTTTACGTTAGGAAAAGCAGAATGGCATTTATCCCAGTATAAATTCGAAAAATATCTTCCCGGATCACCAATACTAATATCTGCCCCGGCAACTCCTGCTACATTTATCAACTGATCCAATATGGCATATACAATTTGAGGGGATGTGTCAATTGTATTACTACCATAATCAACATTGCCATTTAAATTAATTTTAATAACAATTTTCTCCCCTGACGAGTAGCCGACGTCTCCATTTCCATGGGTTTTATTATAATAATGAAATATCGCGTTCCATGCCGCGGAATCGGATTCTTGTTCTGTTAACATTCCTAATGCGTCAGATAACATGGTATTTACCACTAATTGAATCGTATTATCTTCCTGATACCAATAATCACCCGATGTATTGGTACAAGTCTCATCTGTTGCGTCAGGATCCCAAATCCAGACCACACGACCTGGATATATCCCTTTTCCTTCACCCATTGGCTGATTCGGACCTTCTAAAATAGAAGACCGGAAGTTTGCGTATACTTTTTCATCTGTTTTTAAAAATGTAGATATAAATAAAACCGAACCCAACAATAGTGAGATCGAAAACAGAATATATTTAGATTTATATAGGTATTGTTTTGCTTTTTTAAATACCAGTAATGAAGAAGTGATTCCCAATAGATAAACAACAAAGGATGAGGCAAGTGGCGCTGCAACCTTCATACATGGATAACTTGCACGGCTTGGTTTTGGAATAACACGAATTAAGAACCAGATAAGTGAAAATAAACCAATAACCGGGAAGGATAACTTTTTAATCATTTTTTTCATAATATTACTCTCCTTTTTGGAATAGTTGACAAACACAGTTTATAAGTATTAATACTAATATCAGAAACACTATTATCGGTATAATTAAGGTTTTTCAATATAACATACATACTAAAATACTAATTAAAAAACCATCTTTGTCAACCTGAAATTTTGAACCACAAAGAACACAAAGCCACTTTCCACCCAAACAGGAACCACGAGATTGCACAAGATTATCACAAGATTTTTTGCTGTTTAAAACCCAACCCACACCCCAAAAAAATATTTTTACCACAGAGTACACAGAGAAAAAGAAAAAACTCACAGAGAAACACAAAGAAAGAAATATATTTTTGTTTTAACTAAATCCCAAACCCAAAATCCCAAAATATTGCCACAGATTTACACGGATGAATACGAATTAAAAAAAGTATTTTATTGTTCTAAAAAAGGTAGGATAGAAGAGAAACCAGTGTATATCGGTAAAAATCAGTAGCAATATTTAAGGAACATAGTTACTGGTCGTCGGTTTCTAATCTAAAAAACAACAAACAAATCCTGTCAATCTGCGATTATCTGCGTCCGATCAAAGAAGGGCTGACCCTGTTATTCTCACATCCCGTTTTCTCAATATTTATTCCAATATATGGATATTTTTTCTTTTACAAATCGACTTAAGAACATCGGGCCAGACCGTGGTGCTCA
>CAZRYJ010000097.1:0-7625 GCA_964604245.1 uncultured bacterium
ATAACACAAATAAATTAAAAAAAATTACCACAGAGTACGCAGAGAAAAACAGAACACACAGAGAGCACAGAGACACACCCCACCTTTTAAAATTATGTTTGTTTAAAACCCACCTCATAACATCCAAAAATAATCACATATTAACACGGATGTATACAGATTTAAAATATTGGGGGAAGTTGGGTAATCTTGTGTTAATCTGTGAAATCTTGTGGTTACTATTTGGGGTAAAGTTTTTATTTGTCTTTTTCTATACCCTAAATTATAAGCATCACCAAACTTCAGGAGGAGGATTTTCTAACTGATAATCTCCGGTCATATATCTTTGAACAAAAATCAAATTGTATCCTTTCTCGTAATAATACCATATCTGATAAGCACTTCCGCTCGGGTTGAAAGGTTCATCAACTATATTATCAGGAGGGCCAAGAATAATATAAACTCTACCTCTATCTGTTCTCCACCCATCAAAAAGAGAACCGCGCGAAAAATTTCTATTAGCGAAATCTACCCTCTCAAAATAGGCTATTTTAAACTCATTTATTCCATCTGCAGGAGTTGGGTCTTTACTGTCCCAGAATTCGTTCCACAACCTTTCCCGTTCTCCTATTTTCGCGGTTAGCATTTCTTTTACCTCTCCCGAAGATGCAATGTATTCGATTTGTTCAACTCTTTTAACAAATCTCTCTGATTCAAAAAAGGGCTTCCAGACACTAAATGCAATAGATTCTTTAACAACTTTCACTTTGTTAACGTTTTTAACCTCTGCGAAGAAACCATATGTACCTTCTTTAAATCTATCAGCCGGTACAATAACTTCTACACTTTGATTTTTCCTATCAGGGAGAATAGTATCTCTTTCTAAAAGGGTTCTCTTATCCGCATCTCTAAAGTAGAATTTAAGCTTTGTCTTTCCTTTTTCAGTGCTAAAAATATTCAATCTAATCTTGATGGTATCCTTATCCGTAACAACTTCTCTTGAAGGATTCGAGAGCCACCTGATAGATCCAATATCTGTCGGTTTTAATTTGGATACTTCTAATTTTCTCGATCTGCTCCAGGTCCTACTTGAATTATGATCCGATACCATCAGAGTAATCTCTATCTTACCCTCAGGAACTTTCATTTTTATTGAATCTCTATGATAATAATCAGAAGATATAGTCTTCTTATAATCATAAACCAAAAGTCTATTATTTTTACTTTTACCGCCCAATTGGTATCTGTCTTGTTTCAGAACCAAAGAAGATAGATACTCTCCCGTATAAACAGTATCACTTTTGTAAAAAACTAAATCCGAGTAAGGTACTCCATAATTTACAATAATATAAGGAATAGAGCTTGTATCTCTGTCAATCTGAAAATCTACGTTAACACCAATAGCAAAAAAATAAAACAAAATCATTTAAAAGCGACCTCTCTTATTGTAAAGAAGATTCCATATTTAATTTTTTTATTTTTCTGTACAGAGTGGAAGGATGGATTCCTAAAAGATCAGCTGCTTTATTTTTGTCCTTCTTTGAAATTTCTAACGCTTTTTTTATAGTTTTTCTCTCAATTTCTTCCAAATTCAGCCTGTCAACCTTACTTCTACTACTAAATTCTTCCGGAATAGCAGCAGCATCAATCAGCTCAGAATCTTCTAATACAATCAATCTTTCAAGGAGATTTTCCAACTCCCTTACATTACCGGTCCATTTATAATTCATGAGTTTTTCATACGCTCCGTCAGTGAAAGTTCTCTCCCTTACATTTAATCTTTCAGAAATTTTCTTATTAAAATGCTGAACTAAAGGAAGTATATCTTCCTTCCTTTCTCTGAGAGGTGGAATTTCTATAGGAATTACATTTAATCTATAAAACAAATCTTCTCTAAAATTTCCATTCTCCACGAGTCCTTCAATATTCTCATTTGTAGCACTTACAATCCTGACATCTACTTCAACTTCTTTCGTGCTCCCAAGAGGGGTAAAACTCATCTCCTGAATGGCTCTTAGTATTTTCGGCTGGAGTTCCATCGGGAGGGTACTTATTTCATCAAGAAACAAAGTGCCTTTATTCGCGGCAACAAACAATCCCTTTTTGTCCTTATTTGCACCCGTAAAGGCACCTTTTTTATAGCCAAACAGCTCAGATTCCAGTAATTCGGAAGGAAAAGCTGAACAGTTAATCGGAACAAGTTTACCTGGTCTATCAGAATTATAATGAATTAAATTCGCAACCAATTCCTTGCCTGTTCCACTTTCTCCAAAAATAAGAATCGAAGAAGTTGTCCCGGCAACTTTCTTTATTTTCTCTCTTATTTGTTTCATTTTATCATTCATGCCAATAATCCTGAACTCCTCGAGTTTCTCTTCCCTAAGATTTTTTAAGCTCTTCTTGATCCTTACCCTATCCAATGCCTCCTTTAATCGTAAAATCAATTCTTCCATTCTGAAAGGCTTCCTTATATAATCTAAGGCTCCGCCCCTTATAGCTTCTATTGCCGAATCAATTGACGAATAAGCAGTTATAAGTATAACTACCGCCTCCGGATCTATTTTCTTGCAACGGCGAAGAACTTCAAGACCTGACATTTCAGGCATATTTATATCAGTTAAAACGGCATCATAATTACCCTCAGAAAAGCTATTCAAAGCTTCTATTGGATCCGAGAAAACATCAACTTTAAATCCTCCTTCTTCCAACCCAAGCTTAACTACTTCAAGAATACTTACTTCATCGTCTATAACCAAGATTTTTCCATTCATACAATAATCCTTATTTCTGTACCTTCATTTACAACACTTTCAACCTCAATATCCCAGTTATGCAGCTCTACTATTTTCTTGACTATAGGAAGACCAAAACCAAAGCCTTCCTTAAAATGTGTATAAAAAGGAGAAAATATTTTACTTAAGTCCTTTTCACCAATACCGCACCCAGTATCTTTTACAAAAAGGACCTTTTTTTCGTCGGTTTCTCTTGCTCCAAAAACAAGCGTTCCTCCTGCAAGCATTGCTTTTAAAGAATTAACACCAAGATTAGACAATACACTCTTGATAAGATTGTAATCCCCTTTTATTGAAATATCACTTTTTACCTCATTCCGGAACTTAATATTTTTATTAAAATATTTACTTTTTTCTAATTCATTCATCACATCCTCAATAAGATCGTAAAGACCAATTTCTCTATTCGTTAAATCAAAACTCTTAGTAAAATCCAAAAAACTCTCAACCAGATAGTCCAATCTATCAGATTCTCTCATTATAAGTTCTCTAAGTCTTTTATTTTTATCCGTTTTTTCCTTTGAATGACTGATTAACTCGGCCGAAGCTCTGATGGAAGAAACGGGATTTCTAACTTCGTGAGCGAGATTGGCAGCAAAGTTCCCGAGTGTAACTAATTTATCTCTCATCTGCATCTTCCTTTCTATCTCTTTTTCCTCAGTTCTATCATTCACCATCAAAATTGTTCCTTTTCCATCAAATAAATCGCTACCTCTTATCATAAAAATTCTATCTTCATTTTCAAATTCCAGCATTTTTTCTTGTCCACTTAAAATTCTTTCAATAGGTTTTTTAAAAGGATCAACCGCAATTTCGAGAAGGGTTTTTCCGGGCGAAAGGGTAGCCCCAAGAAAACTCTCAGCCTTAGAGTTACTCCAGACAATACAGCCTTTTTCATCCACAGTAATAATCCCATAATCAATAGCTTCGACTATATCCGAAATACCAACCTTAACTCTGATAATTTGTTCCCTCAACACATGAACAACCAGAGAAGATACCGCAGCTGTAAAAATAAAAGCAAAAGAGTAAACAACAAATTCAACCAAAACGATTTCCAGTGGTGGAAATTCCGGTATGCTTATTAGAATGAGATTTTCAGAGATTCGTTCCGTCAAAAAGACAGATACTATCCCATAAGACAATATCGAATAACCACTGACAATAAAAGAATCAACAGCGAAAAGAAAATAAGCACTCAAGACCACTAAAGGGAGATAAAAAGGAACAAATGGACTTAAAGCCGCCCCGGTAAAAACAAGCATAAAAGAAAGATATGTTACATCTAACAGAAAATTATATAATTTCGTCCTCTTCTGGAGAAAAAAAAACAACAATTCATCAAAGATAAAAACAGTGGAAAGAACAAGTAAAGGAAGAAGACTTTTCCCTTTTTCCCTAAAAACAAGGATCAGGCAAAATAAAAGAACAAATAAAATAGCTCTATATAAACAATATCTTCTACTATCCCGACTCACAAAAAACCCTTTTATTACATAAACTGCTGGGCCATTTTGAAAATCGGAAGATACATCGCCATAACCATACCACCTATAATACCTCCAAGAAATACTATCACAAGAGGCTCAAGAGCATTCATAAGATTGGCAACAGCCTGATCAACTTCATCATCATAAAAATCTGCTACCTTTGAAAGCATCTCATCCAAACCTCCCGTTTGTTCTCCTATGGTAATCATCTGCACAACCATTGGAGGAAATAAGGCTTTCTCTTTGCTCAGCGGGTCTGCAATAGATTCTCCCTGTGCTATTGAAGTTCGAGAACGCAAAACTGCATTCTCAACCAATTTATTACCGGTAGTCCCCGATGTGATTTCAAGAGCATCAAGTATATTAACACCTGAAGAAAGAAGAGTAGAAAGAGTCCTTGAAAACCTGGCGATTGCCTGTTTTTTTATTAAAGTACCAAATATTGGCAATTTTATCATAATAGAGTCTATCTGAAGATGCCCTACTTCGGTCTTATAATAATACCTAACTGCAAGAATCAAACCTATAATCGCAATTAAAATAAAAAGGAAATACTTTCCTAAAAAATCACTCATCGCTATAACAATACGGGTAGGAAGTGGTAATTGTCCACCAAGATCCCCGAACAACTGAGCAAACACAGGTATCACGAACATCAACAAAACAGCAACTGCAATAACAGCAACTATAACGATAGCAACCGGATAAACCATTGCGCCTTTTACTTTTCTCTTTATAGAATCCGCTTTTTCAAGATAATCAGCAAGCCTGGCAAGAATAGTCGCAAGAGAACCACCCTTTTCTCCGGCCTCAACCATATTTACATACAAATCCCCAAAAACAGTTTTGTGTTCTCTTAAAGCGTCGGCTAAAGTGGAACCACCCTCTACCGCAGAGATTAAATCCTTGAGTATACTTTTAAACCTTTCCGATTCAACCTGAGCTACCTGAATATCAAGACATTTTATCAAAGGTAAACCTGCATTAATCATAACCGAAAACTGCCTTGTAAAAACAGAAATAGCTTTGCTGGAAACTCTACCTTTTAAAAAGGGAAGAGTTATTTCCTTTGGTTTAGGGCGTATTGAAGTTGGAACAATTTTCCTTTCTCTCAATATTCGCTGAACTTCTTCAGGATTTGCTGCGGTAATCTCACCATTCTCTATTGTTCCACTTGGAGTTCTACCTTTCCATAAATAATCAGGCATCTTTCACCCCCTTAATGTACAAAGGTTTGCTTTTTAGCTATCATTTCTTCAAGTTCTCCCGGTTCCCTGGAATAAGATATTGCATCCTCTATACTTATTTCCCGGTCCATATATAATTTATAAAGCGACTGATTCATGGTAATCATACCGAACTTTTGTCCCGCTTGAATGTTTGAATATAACTGATGTGTTTTATTATCTCTTATTAAAGCTTTTACTGCGGGTGTACCATAAAGAACTTCCACCGACAGCGCTCTCCCCCCGGTTCTTTTTGGTATCAAACTTTGAGTAATAATGCCGATAATAACAAAAGCTATTTGAGCCCTAACCTGGCCATGTCTTTCAGGAGGAAAGGTATCAACAATTCTTGAGATAGACTCAACTGCTGAATTTGTGTGCAATGTCGCAATGGTAAGGTGTCCGGTTTCCGCAACATTAAGAGCCGCTTCCATAGTCTCTTTATCCCTCATCTCTCCGATCATAACCACATCAGGATCCTGCCTTAATATATACTTCAAGGCAATTGCAAAACCATCCGTATCGGAACCAACTTGCCTTTGGTTTACAATCGCTCTCTGGTGCCTAAAGAGATATTCTATCGGGTCTTCGATTGTAACGATGTGAACCTTTCTTTCTCTATCTATCTTATCAACGACAGCGGCAAGAGTAGTAGATTTACCGCAGCCAGTTGGTCCAGTAACTAAAATAAGCCCTTTCTGTTTGTTTGCCATATCGGCTATCACAGAAGGCAGACCTAACTGTTTAAAAGTCCTGATCTTAAACGGAATAGTTCTTACAGCAATGGCAACCTGCCCTCTCTGATAAAAGACATTGGCTCTGAATCGAGAAAGACCCGGTACCCCAAAACTTAAGTCGAGCTCCTTTTTCATTTCAAATTTTTTCTTTTGTTCGTCATTTAATATTGAATAAACCAACTTTTCTAAGTCGTTTGGAGAAAGCGGAGCATAATTAGACTTTTCCAATGATCCGTCTTTTCTGAACATAGGAGGTGCCGCGGTTGTAAGATGAAGATCGGTTGCGCCTCTGCTCACCAATTCTTCCAGTAAAGCTTTCATATCATAATCCATACAATAACTCCTCTCTAAAAGTTATGATTCAATAGTCACCCTTAAAATTTCATCCGGAGTTGTAAGACCTTTTTTCAACTTAATGATCCCATCGTCTCTAAGAGTACGCATTCCTTCCTTCTGAGCAGCTTTTCGTAAGTCATCGGTAGAACCTCCTTTAAGAATCATTTGTCGTAAATTCATAGAAATGGGCATAACTTCAGTTACTGCAATCCTACCTCTGTAACCACTTGAATTACATTCGGGACATCCTGACCCTGCTCCATAAATATCACCACTTATTATATCATTTGCTGTTAAACCCATCTTTTTTAAAATCCCTACTTTATCAGCCTCATCAGGCTCTATCTTTTTTCTACAGTTTTTACAAACTTTTCTGAGAAGTCTTTGTGCCTGGATTAAATTCAACGAACTTGCTATCAAAAAGGGTTCTATTCCTATATCCACCAACCGGTTTACAGCACTGGGGGCATCGTTAGTATGAAGAGTCGACAAAACTAAATGCCCCGTTAAAGCTGCTCTTATAGCAATCGACGCCGTATCTATTTCTCTAATTTCCCCAACGAGTATTATATTTGGCGACTGTCTGAGGAAAGCACGCAGCGCGTCAGGAAAATCAAACCCTATATCCCGATTGACCTGAACTTGATTGATTCCCTTAAGATTGTATTCAACGGGATTTTCGACGGTCATAATGTTAACTTCCGGTTTATTCAAAGAAGAAAGCGCAGAATAGAGCGAGGTGGATTTACCGCTCCCGGTAGGTCCGGTAACAAGAACCAGACCATAAGGTTGAGCAATAGCTTTCCCAAATTTCACAAGCGCATCCGGTTCAAAACCAAGGTCTTCCATATTCAACATAAGAGAAGATGGGTCCAATATTCTCATCACCACTTTTTCGCCAAAAACCGTAGGTATTATACTAACACGAAGATCTATCGGTTTACGCTCAACCCTTATTTTTATCCTTCCGTCCTGAGTAAGCCTTCTCTCCGAAGCATCCATACTACCGGTCATTATTTTTATCCTCGTAGAGATGGCATGTCTTAATCTGTAAGGTGGTTCAGC
>CAZRYJ010000098.1:0-7460 GCA_964604245.1 uncultured bacterium
TTTACAGGATTTATTAAATTGTTTAAAAAACAAAAAAGAACCGGTGGGAAGGGTGGCAATCTGAGACAATCTGCGAAGATCTGCGTGCTAATAAAAATTTCCAATCTTTTTTTAAGAAGGTTTTACTCAAGATTTTTATTTATATGATTAAAAATTTTTGAGGTAAGCTCGAAATAAATTTCAAGTTTTTCGAAGATTTTTTGTGCGACTTTTTCGATATAAGCATGCGATGTTAAATTTCTTTCATCAGTCATTTCAAGCGCTTTGATTGTTTCATCTTCATCGAGTATTTGGACATTAAAAGCTTCTCTGAAACAGGATTTGGGAGAATTGCAAATTATCCCTTCTTTTTTATTAAGATATTCTTTAAGTAATTTCCAGATTGCTTCAAAACTATATTCAAATCTTTGGATTGCCGCATCTCTTACTATGATTGAAAAAGTTTCGTTCAATATTTCTTTAAAAGTATCTAACGCTCTTTTTGTATCGCCAATCAGTGCTTTTATTTTTTCCATATTTCTCCATATTCCAAAACGTTTTTCTTGAAACTATCTGAAACTTCTGATATATCAACAAGATCTACTTTGTAAGGTATGTTAAGTTCTTCAAGTTTTTCTCTCGTAATAGTCATTTTTCTTTTATCGTAACCGTTTTCAGGTAAAATTCCAATATCAATATCTGAACTACCATAAAAGTTACCTTTTACACGGGAACCGAACAATATAATGGTTACCTTTTCGTCCTTAAAAACGTCAAGGATTAAAGTTTTTATCGATTCATAACAATTCTCGTATATAGATTTAGTTGTTTTCATATTATTACTACTTTTAATATATAAAATAGGAATGTTTTATATTATGTCAAGTATCAACGAGAGCTATTGATTTATATTTAAACATTGTTAATATTTTAATCCAAGCGTATTCAAAATAATGTTATCAGTATAAAGGAGGATAGATTATGGCAGACCCAAAGCGTATAGTAAATATGGCAAGCGCTTTTTATGAATCGTGTGTTTTGTTTACAGCTTCAGATTTGGGAATTTTTAAGAAAATTAGTGAAACAGGTAAAGCTAACATGAAAACTATTGCGAATGATTTGAATTTGAACGAACGGGGTACGAGACTACTTCTCGATGTGTGTGTTGCTCTCGATTTATTGGAAAAAGAAAACAATGAATATAAAAACACTTCTGAAAGTTCCGCGTTCCTAGTTCCCGGTTCGCCCGCAGACCTTAGCGGCGCGATACGATACAACCGCGATGTATATCCTTTATGGGGAAAATTAAAAGAGATGGTAAAGAGCGGAAAACCGGTAGAAAAACCCGAAATTCATCTGGGAAGCGATGAAGAACGTACACGAACTTTCGTAATGTCCATGCACTACCGGGCTCTTGGAATCGGACAGGCTGTTATACCTCAGCTCGAACTTTCCGGAAAAAAAAGAGTTTTTGATGTCGGAGGAGGACCGGGTACGTATTCGGTATTAATGGCGAAAGCTAATCCGGAATTAACATGTAAGGTTTTTGATTTACCGGAAGTGGTCAAAATAGCAGGGGAACTTATAGGAAATCAAAACATGAGCGAAAGGGTTAAAACAATTGGCGGAGATTATCATACTGATTCCTTCCCTGAAAATAACGATATCGTAACTTTCTTTGGCGTTCTGCATCAGGAATCGCCGGAGTCTATAAAGTGCCTTCTGAAAAAAACTTACGATTCTCTTAATGTCGGTGGTATTGTTTACGTAATGGATATGATGACCGATACGACTCACACAAAACCAAAATTCAGTGCTCTTTTTGGAATCAATATGGCTCTTACCGCGGAAAGCGGATGGGTTTTCTCGGATGAGGAATTAAAAAATTGGCTCGAAGAAGCTAACTTTACTGATTTTAGAGTTAATCCTCTTCCTCCATCGATGCCCCACTGGCTTGCAAGCGCGAGGAAGAGTGTTTAATTGGAAATTTATAATTGAATGGGACGCAGATGAACGCAGATTATCAGGATTTAATTGCAACCCCACATCCCAGGTATTTAGCCACGGATGAACACGGATAAACACGGATTAAAAAAAATATTTTGTTGTTTTAAAAAAGACAAAAAATGGAGTTGGGATGGGATCAGTGTATTTCAGTGTAAATCAGTGGCTATTAAAAATTCAAGGAGGATTGTTATGTTTAAGAAATTTTTAATTTTATTTTTGATAGCAGTTGTACTAATCGCGGCACCTATCGATAACGCAATTAACGACGGAATCGAGTGGCTAAAACTAAACCAAAATTCTGACTCTACATGGGGAGAAGAATACAATAATTTCCTTTCTACTTCCGCGGCTCTCCGGGCTCTTACTCTAAGTAACGAAGACTCTATCTTTGATATTGGTCTTCTGAAATTCATGGATTTTTCTCTTCCTTCCTTAGATCATATCACAAGATATCTGGAAGTAGTGGATCCACTCATCCCGGATACAACAGGATTAATCGATACTCTTTTAACTTTCCAAAATATGGACGGAGGTTTTGGGGCTTTACGTTATTATGATAGTTACCCTCTGGATGTCTCTCTTTTACTCCGGGCTTTAAGCGCGGTCGATTATTCCGATTATGATAAAATTAGTACCATTATTTATTACATTGTAAACGAACAAAAAGATAATTACTGGTGTGATATAGATGATAGTTCCTCTGTTTATATTACCGCGTTAACACTTATTTCTTTAGAAAAATTTCATGGTATATATAATTTAAGCGAACAAATCAACAACGGTGCCGCGTGGCTAATTGGACAGCAAAATACAAATGGTAGTTTTGGAACTGACACCACCTCCATATATGAAACAGCATTGAGTTTTATTGCCCTCCAACAGGGTAATAGTTTAGAGGGTATAGAGTATAGTGAAAGTTTAAACAAAGCAAAAGCCTTTTTAATTGCTTCCCAGGATAGCGCGGGGAGTTGGAATGATAACGCGTATGAAACCGCTCTTGGGATTCTTGCTTTAAGTACAATGAGTCCTAATTTAATCGTTTCCTCTGCTTCAACCATACCTTCTTCTCCTGTTGAAGGAGAAGAGTTTACTCTTTCCGCTGTTATTAAAAATATAGGTACTGAAAAAGCAGGATTATTTGACACAAAATTCATGCTGGATACTGTTACTGTAATCGAGGAGGTATGGATATAACGTATACTCCTGATTCCGTGGGGGTAAATAGTTACCGGTTTCTCCTTGACATCAGAATCACTTCTTCTTATAATTCATATAAGAAGTGAACGCGGAAGAAAAGAGTTTTATTTATTAAATTTAAAGGAGGAGAGTATGGCGGATACAATTCTCGATGATTTGAAAATTTTGATTGAAAAAGGCACCTATCCAGATAGGGACGAACTTATTAAGGACGCGTTTCGGGCTCTTCTAAGAAGTAAACCTCACCTCAGGAAGGAGCTTGCAATAGAACTATACAAAAGACAAAAGGTTTCACTCTCTCGTGCCTCTGAAATCTCCGGTATTAATTTAGAAGACTTTAAGGAGTTATTAAAAGAAGAAGGCATTAAAGTTTCTGTGCCTCCTTTGAGTAAAGAGATAGACAAAGAAGTCAAAGAGATACTTGATATCTGCCAATGATTATTATCTTAGACACAGATATCCTCTCAATGTTTGCCAAAGTTGATGCTATCACTTTATTGAAAGACCTCTTCGGTGAAGAGAAATTGGCAATTACTCCTGGAATTGAAGAGGAAATCTCGATACCGTTAGAATATGGTTACAAATATCCTTCCAGAGTTCTTTCGGAAATCCGCACAATTCCATTAACCGAAAATGCACTTTTGAAATGTAAGCAGTTACTTCAAGAAAGAACGAATTTAGGGAAAGGGGAAACCGAGGCTATTTCTATATGTAAGATAGAAGGATACACCTTCGCGACAAACGATTTTGTGGCAAGGAAATTCGCAAAAAAGCAAAAGGTACAAGTTTTTTCTCTTCAATCCATTCTGAGGGCTATTTGGAAGGTTGGATTAAAAAGCAAAGAAGAAGTGAGAAAACTTCTTAAAGAAATCGTAGAATCTGATAATTTAATGGTTAGTAGAGAAATAGAAAGTGAAATATTTGCGGAATAAACACAAAGTGCAATTACTATAGATATCAATTTTACCCTTGACAAAGAAAAAGAAACCATTACAATATAAAATATAGAAAATAAATAGTCTTTTTATTTTTAAATATTAGTTTTTTATAAATTTTAGCCGAAACGTCAAAGAAGTTCTAAGAACTTAGAGATAGATATAAAGGTAGTAGGGTATAGAGAAAAAACTAAACCCTGGTTTGGTATTGGTTTTTCTTGAAAAAAGATTTGACATTTAGCGAATTTTTATTATAATTATAAATATAATTATTAAATACGATTATTTTTAGAGGGGTTAATGATACCGTGATACGAGTAATGTGGGTGGGAAGGGTGATTTGGTTGGGAGAATAATTGGTAATTTAAAATTTACAACTTACAATTTAAAATTTAAAATCTTTAGAGGGAGGTAAAATGAAGAAATTGGTTTTTATTCTTTTATTGTTTGTTACTGTTTTAGTTTCATCTGTTTCCCTTTTCGGTTTAACATTAGACCCCAAAAGTAAAATTGATTTAATAAAAGAAAGGCTGTTAAGAAGGCAACCATTAAGCAGTAGATTTCCGGAATATGAGGAGAAAGCCAGAGTTCGGTTTCTGCTTATCGAGTTTATGTAAAAGATACTCTTGCATATATACTTTATGGCTCGGGATTTGATATTGTTAATATGGCAAATCCTGTTAGCCCTTATAAAGTCGGTAACTTCGAACAAAATTTCGGCAGTACAAGTAGGTCTGGAGTATATGTCCGGGATACACTTGCCTATCTTGCATTATTTTCTGGCCTTTACATTGTAGATGTTTCAGATCCTGCTGATCCTGACAGTGTTAGCTATTATGAAACGGGGATGTCGGCTTTTGATGTATCTGTAGTAGATACTCTTGCCTACGTAGTCAATTATGATTCAGGTCTTTGCGTAATAGATGTTTCAGATCCGCTTAATCCTTTAAAGATTGGAAGTTATTATCCAGCAGATGGTTTTCTCTGCGATGTTTACGCAGTGGGCTCTCTTGTTTATGCGGCGGATGCTATTAACCCTGATAAAAGTTTACGAATAATTGATGTTTCCAATCCTTCGAATCCATTAGAGATAGGGCGTTGTAGGGCAGGAGAGGATGTGGTGGGAGTCTATGTGGAAGGTTCTCTTGCTTATGTGGCAGGTTCGGGAGACGGAGTTCGTATTGTTGATGTATCGAATCCTTACAGCCCAACAGAAGAAGGATTTTATGATACTGGAGGTGGTGCTTACGGCATATATGTTAGAGATCAATTTGCCTATGTCGCGGATGGATATGATGGTCTTAAAATCTTCGATATTTCAGATATATTAAATCCATTAGAAATAGGTAGTTGTGATAATGGAAGTGTTGCATATAGTGTTTCTGTAATAGATACTTTTGCCTATGTCGCGAATTACGACTCAGGACTTTGCATAATAAATATTTCGGACCCGTTTAACCCTTCGGAAATAGGAGGTTATAATACAAGTGGTCTAGCATTGGATCTTTTTGTTTTAGACACATTAGCTTATGTAGCAGATCTTGTTGATGGCATAAGAATAATCAATATAAAAGACCCTCCCAATCCCGAGGAGATTGGTTATTATGATACTGGGGATTGGGTTTTTGATGTTTATGTAACAGATACTCTTGCATATGTTGCAGCTCTTGATTCCGGATTAGTCATATTAGATGTTTCAGACCCTGCCAATCCTTTAAGAGTTGGTTCCTGTAATCCGGGATTTTGGAATCAGGCGGTTTTTGTAGCAGGTATATTTGCTTATATTACAGACGCTCTTGATGGTTTATGGATTATCAATGTGGCAAATCCGAGCGACCCTTTTGAGATTAACTCTTGTGAAGTAGATGGAAATGCTGAAGATGTATATGTTATTGACACTTTTGCGTATGTTGCGAGTAATGAAGGCGGGTTACGAATTATCAGTATAGCGAATCCTGCTAATCCTTATGAGGTGGGTTATTATGTAGGTGGAGAACAAGCAAACGGTATTTTTGTTGAGGGGAATATTGCATATGTGGCGAATGGAAGTGAGGGGTTTTACATTGTTAACCACATAGGCGGAGCAGGGATTGAAGATGTATTTACTGAATCAGGTTTTTCAATTATAAATAACTTTTCTGATATTAAGATAAATTACAGTATTATCGGCAGAGAAAAAGTAGATATAAGTGTTTATAATATTCTTGGTCAAAGAGTTGCTTCTCTAATCGATGCTTTGCAAACTGCGGGTAGTTATACGGTTAACTGGAATAGCAAAAATTCGGGGATTTATTTTGTTAGGATAGAGATTGGAAAGGAAGTAAAAACATATAAAGCTATGATTATGAGGTGAGTTAGAAAAAACGTGTAATGGAAAATTTAAAACTTACAACTGACAATTTAAAATCTTTAGCGGGAGGTGTAATGAAGAAGTTAGTTCTTATTCTTTTATTGTTTGTTACTGTTTCAGTATACGCCGATGAAGTAGATGATGTTATAGCCGCTTTACAGAAAAATATAGATAAGGTTCAGGATATGCAGTGTAATGCCGAAATGAAAATCGATATGGGGAAAATGGGTGTTCAACGGCAATCTATGAAGTTGTGGAGTAAAGGAAGAGACAAAATGCGAATGGAAATGAGCGCTCCCGCGGGTTTACCGGTGAGTCCATCAGCAATGAACCAGGGATCCCAGTCCGGAAAAATGACAATGATTATGAATGGGGATAAGATGATTATGGAAAGTGGTGGGGAGAAAAAAGTAATGAATAGTTCAACGTCAGCCGCGAATCTTGGAGTGGGGCAAAGTCCAACTTCCCTTGCTCCGGGGATGGATTTACAGCAGGATTTTGGAGATTTTTTAAAGAAAAATAAGGTATCCGTTATTTCCGGAAAAAAATCATTCATCAAGAATTTGCTTTCAAAGAGTACTTCCTCGGAAACTCCAAAAGAGGTTGTTCTCGAGGTGATACCCGAAAAAAAAGATCCGATGATTCAAAAGATGGAGATGACGGTCGATATGAGCAGGGGTGTTATAACCAGTCAAAAAATGTTTTCCAATTACGGAACAACTAAAATCAATATGGAATATGAAAATATAAAGGGCTCATGGATTATTAAAAGGATAGATATGACAATTCCAACACCGATGGGTAAAACCGGGAAGATGACGATCGAGTATAAAAATGTAAAACTGAATCAGGGAATCAGCGACAGGTTATTTGAAGAATAAGAATATAATGGGACGCAGATGAACGCTGATTTACAGGATTTTAAAAAAAGTTTTTGTTGTTTAAAAAACAAAAAAGGAGTGGGGATGAGTTTTAATCTGCGTATATCTGAG
>CAZRYJ010000099.1:0-7445 GCA_964604245.1 uncultured bacterium
ATATTGTTATATTAGTAGGATTGATACTTCCCATACTCTTCCACGCTGGGCTTGATGATATCTTTGCTTTACATACAGCCGCACGCTCAAGATTTATCTTACAATCCGCTATAACAATCCTACTTCTTATGATTACAGGAATAGCTTTGTTTCTCTTCGGGTTCGGTTTCCCCGTTTCTAAGCTTAATAAGATTATACCTTTTATTGCGGCAGCAAAAACACTATTAACGATTGGGCTCGATCCGGAACAAACATATATGTTATTTCTTGATATTTCCACAAATGCTATATTAGTAGCTCTACTAATATTCACAATCTGGAAAACAATGGTTTTAATTAAAAAAGGCAGAATTGAAGTAAAATAATAGATAGTTTTTTATTTTTTTTACTAACACCTAAGACCAAGAACCTAAGACCTATTTTCTACGCTCTAACGCTTCTACGCATTTACGCACTAACAAGATTTTTCCTAAATCCCAACCCCTAACTTTGCTGTCAGCCGTCAGCTATGTCCTCTTTTCAAGGTCAGACCCCGTTGATATGAGCCGTCAGCTTCTTTTTCGCATGTAGAAATTGTAGTTTTTGTTGTTTTTTGACACACAACTCAACTATCGGAGAATAATCGCTTTCTTCCTGTAAACTTTATCTCCTATCTCCATCCTGACAAAATAGATGCCGTTATTTCCATTCCACCGGAGATTATATATACCGGCAGGGCTGATTCCGTCCATCAGTCTTTCCATTCTCTGCCCGAGAAGATTGTATATCTCAACTTTTACCCTTTCCCTTGCCGTAAGAGAAAACCGAATGTCAATCCCGGAATTTACGTCAAGAAGTGAAATTCCTTCTTCTACAACCTTATCTTCTTCGACTCCTGAACCACCTGTGTATCTGATGATATAAAGGCCATCTGTGTAATCCGCAACATAGGCAAGGATGTCGACGACATAAACGCCACAGGCGCGATCCCCCGTATCATAAAATCCAATTTCTGATAGATTGGCAGGATCGGAAACATCTATGACACGCAGACTCCTGCCATACGCTACATAAGCAAGATTGTTATCAACATAAACGTCATAGGCATTTCCCACTGTATCGTAGGCACCAATCTCCGACGGATTGGTTGGATCGGCAACATTTATTATACGCATACCACCCCAATAATCAGCAAGGTAGGCGAGACTGTCGACAACATAGACACCCCGAGCATCTCCCCCTGTATCGTAAAATCCAATTTCCGACGGATTGGTTGGATCTACAATATTTATTATACGCAAACCCCTGTCACCATCCGCAAAATAGGCTAAAGTATCAACTACGTTGACGTCAAAGCCATATCCCCCTGTTGTATCGTAAAATCCAATTTCCGAACAACTGGTCGGGTCGGAAACGTTTATTATCCGCAAACCATCCCAGTTATCCGCAACGTAGGCCAGCGTATCGACCACATAGACACCATAGGCGTGAAACTCTGTATCATAGAGACCAATCCTTTCCGGATTAGCTGGGTCAGAAACATCAATTATGCACAGACCACTATCTCCATCCGCCACATAAGCAAATGTGTCAGCAACATAAACATCATAAGGGTGACCCCCTGTATTACATAATCCTATCTCCGATGGATTAGCCGGATCGGTAACATTTATTATACGCAGACCATCGTAACCATCCGCGACAAAGGCGAGAGTGTCAACCACATATACACCCTCGGCGCGACCTCCCGTATCGTAAAAACCGCTTCCTGATGGAGCGGTAGGATCGGAAATATTTATTATACGCAGACCATTGGCATCATTCGCAACATAGGCGAGAGTATCAACTACGTTGACACCATTGGTATAGACGCCTGTATCGTAAAATCCAATTTCTGATGGATCGGTCGGGTCAGAAATATTTATTATACGCAAACCGTACCAGCTGTCCGCTACATAGGCGAGAGTATCGACTACTTTGACATTAACGTCATACCCAACTGTATCGTAGAATCCAATCTCTACCGGACTGGTCGGGTCGGACACTTTTATTATGCGTAGACCGTCCATGCCGTCCGCTACATAGGCAAGAGTGTCAACTACATAAACACCAAGAGCCCACCCTGTGATATAGAACCCAATCTCGGAGGGAACACTCGGATCGGAAACATTTATTATACGGAGACCAGAGGCGCCATCCGTAATATAGGCTAGAGTGCCGACTACTTGGACACCGTAGGCGTAATCCCCTGTATCGTAGAACCCAATTTTATCAGGGTTAGTCGGGTCGATAACATTTATTATGCACAAACCACTGTCTCCATCCGCCACATATGCGAAGGTGTCAACAACATAGACGTCACAAGCGAAATCTCCTGTAATGCAGAACCCAACCTCTTCGGGACTAGCCGGGTCGGAAACGTTTATTATACGCAAACCACCTGCGCCATTAGCAACATAGGCAAGGGT
Organism: uncultured bacterium; assembly: GCA_964604245.1. Taxonomy (GTDB): domain Bacteria; phylum Hydrothermota; class UBA3072; order UBA3072; family UBA3072; genus JAFGHJ01. The sequence continues at coordinate 2,448 of CAZRYJ010000099.1, forward strand.
ATCAATAACATATATTTCTCCTACCCCTCCGGGAGACCTAACCCTGCTTAATAAAACCGGACTTGTAGGATCTGACACATCCATAACACAAAAATAACCTCCATCGCCCATATAGGCGAGTGTATCTCTTGTGGAATCAACAAAGGCTGTATAACATGGACCGGAGAACCAACCACCGACAAGCTCACAATTAAGTGAATCCGCCCGTAGTTTACTGCTCGAAGCATTAATTTCAGGATCGAACCTTTCTCTCATTTGCGTTGGAGTTTGTGCAAATACCTTGGTGATCGCTAAGAAAAAAACAAGCAATATAAAAGTAATTTTAATTAAATGTTTCATATCCCCTCCTCTTTTTTAGTACTATAAGTATAATGATATTTGATAATCCGTCAAGGAACTTTTGCCACAAAGACACAAAGACACAAAGAAAACGGAGGATTTTATTGTTTTAATTTAACATTCAAAATTCATAACGTTCAAAATTCAACATTCAAAATTCATAATTATTAAGGTCAGACCCCGTTGATGCGTTGATACGGGACCTACTCTATTTAAAAGGAAGTTTGATTTTCTCTTTGAGTTTATCGACCCCTTCCTTTGTTTTTTCTTCGACTTTCTCTTCTACCTTTTTCTTGCTTTCCGTTTTCTTTTCCTCTATCTTAGCCTGCAATTCTTGCTTTTTCTTTTCCACTAATTGTGTATACGTACCTACCTCTAAAAGATTTCCTTTAAGGTCTTCTTCCAGAGAGATAAAGCCTTTATAATTATCCTGGTATTCATTGAGTTTGGCTCTAAGCGAATTATTTAATTCTACCTCAAGCTTAGCTTTCGTTTCATCCACCCACTCCGCTACCAATTTACCTATAGTCCCGGAAATTAGTTTATCCAGATTACTCTTTATATTAAAAGTGTATTTTCCGTCCGGAGAAACAGTATAACCAACCTGAATATCCACAGGATTTGTCGAAAGAACACCCTTGATATTCGCCGCGATTTTATCTTCCTTATCACTCAAATCCAGACCTAAATCAAAAAGATGTAAAGATAAAGTTCCTCCGGCTCTATTGGAACGGTCGAAAGAAATCTCTCCATCGAGATTATAAATACCTTTCGCGTTACTAACCTTAAAGGCTTTAATACCCTCATCTAAAACAAAAGGAATATTCTTCGCTTTAAAGTCAAACACTGCCGATTTTTCCCTATTTTCCCTTTTATCTATCAAACCCGCCCATTCGATTTCTTCAACACTTTTAATTTTTTTTATAGAAAAAGTTGTCGGGTTATTTATTATATTCTGATCGCTCGTAATATCACTCGCCTTTATACTATAAAGATTTCGCTCTGCTATACTGCCCAGGGAAACATCCATGTTCTTAAGCCAGAACTTCGGTACCGCGGCGCTCGGAAAAGTAATATCTCGACCGTAAGCCCGTAAGATCAGTTCTTTCCCCTCTTTTCTTTTTATAAAAGGTTTCAATTTTTCAAAGTAATAATTCCACCTTTTAAACTCATCATGTATCCCGCCAAGATATTTCTCTATGTAAGGATTCAGAATCGCGCTGGCAATTCCCCCTGCTTTTTCAGGCAAATTAATAAAAGAAGTAAGATGCGCTAAATCATTACTGATACTGGTGCTAACGCTTTTTTTATCCTCGTTTGCCATATTTAGATCTGTTTTTAGTTTACCATAGGAACCTGCGAGATTCGTTTCCGTCAGCTTGATCTTTTTATATGTTTCGTCGACCATGTTATATGCGCTTAATGCCGCCTCAGCCGTCTTTATATCCTCCATTTTTATCGCCTTAACAGGCTCTATCAATTTCGGAAGATTTTCGACTTCTTTCCTCTGCTCCTGTAACGTCTCTTCCCACTTTCCCTTCAAGCCCCGGTACTTTCCGGGCAGTTCTTCCAAAAGTTTCGGGGATTTGATGTTTTCCATCTCTCTTTCTATAATTTCAGCCACAACTTTTCCCGCGTCTTCCAGGAAAGAACCTATGAAAGTTTTCCCCTCTTCCTCACCCAATTCCCCTGCTTTTATCGCTCTGCTTCCCGGAAGGGCTCCCGATGTTTTTCTCTCAGTATTCCACTTTATTTCCTGTAATTCTATATTATCGATTACAACCTTATTTCTTACAAGCTGCCGCATATCGACCTGTAAATCAATCTCTCCGATCTCAAATAAATTGCGGAAAGGCTTTCTACTGTTCGCGACTTCGATAGATTTGATACCAACGCGGCCATCAAAAATCTGAAAATCCAATCCCGTAACATCCGCTTTCGCTTCGAAGATCCTTTCAAGACTTCTTTCCATCGCTCTTTCAATTAGTTTATTCATAAATATAATGTTAAAGACTACTATACCCGCGATAAGAATCGCGATAAGAGACAGTTTACCCCGCAGGACAAAACCCGTATTGCTTTTAATGCTCTTTGCGATACCTTTAAGTCTCTTTATATCTTTTTTATCAAGGTTTTCCCTTAACTTATAGTTTCCTTCCTCATCCCGGACGAAAACTTTATTTATATAATTTTTGTATTCGTGTATATAGAGTTTACGCAGGATCTTCTTTTTAAACTGTTCTTCGGTAAATGTTCCGATAAATAGTTTCGGTATTTTTTTTACTTCACTCATAGTCACCTGATATTATCATAAAAACTCACGGCCGAGCCAAATTTACTTTTAAGCCCTGCCACAAGAGGTTGTTTCCCGATTACCTGAACAAATTTATTATTCGCGATTTTCTCTCTCACTCTATCGCGGTAAACATCGACCAGGTATTTTGCCAGAAAATAAATAGGCAAAGCCAGTACCAATCCCACCGCCAGCCCACCCATAACAAGGGAATTGTAATATTTTGTCAAATAAAAGAAGGGACTATTGAAAAGTTTCGTAAAGAAACTGCCTAATGAGGGGATCATAAGAATAACGTATCCGATTTTATCCAGGAATACATCCAGAAAACCAAGGAGCAGACTAAAGACTGCAATAAATACCATTTCCACTGCTTGATTCAGCTTAAGAAAGAAAGTAAGAACAAACAACGAAACCCAGAAAAGATTTGTTTTGGGTACAAGCGCAAGAATCAAAGCAAGTGATATAGCCAGCGCAATTTGCGATGTCTTTTTATTCGAATTTATTGCTACAAAAACTCTCGCAACCCAATTTATAATCATAATTTAAAAAACCTTCGATATTAATTGTATGAATTTTTGTGAGCTTGTCAAGGAATTTCCCACACGGAGACACATAAAATAGTCATGAGTCACGAGTCCTGAGTCCAAAGTCAAAACTAAATCCTATACCCCAGATCCTAAATCCTAATATACCTATTTAACGATTCAACGATTCAACGATTCAACAATTCAACTATTTAACTGAGATTCGAAGAATCTTTATTACCAATTCACAAATTCACTGATATACGAATAACTAACCGCCCTGGCGGTTACCAGGTTTGACCCCATTTATAGAGATTTGAACCCAAATACACAAAATACATATATTCTATTATTTTTAATCATTTAGAAGAATGGACACAAACTGGTGTAGAATATCCTTCTCCGTACCCATAAGTATAAGTTCCTTCCAAAGTCATGGCAAATAAAACCAGCCTGTAATCGTCACCGACAGGAGCATCAAGCGGTACCGTCAATTCCTTTTCTATTGTAATTTTGCCTAAAAAATCTGCTGCTTCATCCGTGAAATCATATTCCCATAATGTACTATCATAATCCGTACTATCATCCTCCTGTACAGATGCCCAAAAAAGTTGTACGTTTAATTCATTTATCTTGTAATCAGTATCAATATCCGCTACAACCTTAAAACTTTGACCTTTTATTAGTATGTCTCCTTTCTGTGGTTCAATTACTGTAACTGAGGGAGGATCTTCAAAAAGACTGCAACTTGTAAGGAACAACAAAAAAATCACCGATAATACTACAACTTTTTTTCTCTTCATAATAATAGCCTCCATTTTTAAAGTTTAAATTGTTTTTAATAGATATCTATAAATCCATCTTGTAATCATACTAAAACTCTTTGTATATATGACTCAAAAAACGGCGTAAATGTTCCGCTAAAAGGAATAAAATAGTTAGCAGTTAGAATACCAACAAATTAGTCCAATGTCCAGAGTCCAATGTCTTTTCTCTTTTTTGACTTGTGACTAGTAACAAGTGACCAAAGACTATAGGAACTAAAACCTAAAACCGAAGACCTAAAACCTAAGTTTTTCCCCACAATCTCGATGTCTTAATGTCACTTCGAAGACTTGCGAATAAATTATCCGAAATTATTACATGGTCGTCGATTTCTATTCCCATGATTTTTCCGGCTTCGATAATTCGTTCTGTCATCTTTATATCATCATTACTCGGAGTCGGATCACCTGATGGGTGATTATGAACTAATATTATCGAAGCGGCAGAGTTTTGTATCGCAGGTTTAAATATCTCTCTCGGATGCGCGATACTGCTGTCTAAGATCCCAACCGATATATCATCTATACTAATAAGTTTTTTACGTGTATTCAAAGACAATATTTTAAAATGTTCTTTCTTTTTATTTCCCAGATCATTTTTAAGTAAATCAAATACTGCTTTCGGTGTGGTGATCTCATAGTCATATCTATTATGTTTATTTAGCGCCTTCTCCCCCAGTTTCAAAGCCGCTTTCAGTTTACACGCGGTCGCAAAGCCGATTCCGTCCACTTCCTGCAATTCTTCGATAGATGCTTCCTTCATTTTCGCGAGATTCCCGAATCTTGCCAGTAAATTTTGAGAAACAGAGAGAACACTTTTTCCTTTTCTGCCTTTTTCGACAACCAGGGCTAAAAGTTCTTGAATGGAGAGGTTATCAACCCCAACCTTTTTTAAACGTTCCCTTGGTCTATCCTCCTGCGGCAAATCGTGAAGAGTAAAATACTTATCACACATGGTTTATTTTCCTTTTGGGTACCATCCCGCTTCTAATACTTATTATTATAGTATTGGGGA
>CAZRYJ010000100.1:0-7330 GCA_964604245.1 uncultured bacterium
ATCTGAATGATTGAAAGTAAATTCCAAACTATCTAAATCACTTCTTTCTGAACTTAAACTCTTTGCTCTTTTTGATAAAGAGCTTGTTTCTCTTTTATATGAGCTAGTTGAAGAAACATCATCTTCTTCAATATTCCATTTTGGACTAACTCCAAAGACATTATCATTTAAAACCGAAAATTTAACTCTGCCAATATTTTCTTCATCCTTTTTTAAAATCATAAAGTAATTTCCCTGTGCTAGTCCTGAAGCAGAAAAACCATATTCTGAGCCTATTTTTGTTAATTCTCCAACGTGTCTTCCATTGATATCATAGATATCACCGTCAAATTCATCCATAGAGCTTCCACTTACTTTCAAAGAACTTCCTTCTCCATAAATTCTTATATTTTCAGCATCTTCTTCAGGAATTCCGCCATTGGATTCAGTTGTAAAATTCCATACAGGACTCTGGGTTGTATCTAATCCATCTGTAACTTTTACAAACCACTCATATAGTGTAGAGCTTTCTAAACTATCCCATACAACAGAAGCGGTATCATTGCTTGCGATTTCGACTGAATCTATTAAAGAATCATTTAAGGCTTTGTAAAATCCAATATCTAAAGAATCATTATCCTGATCCATTCCTATAACTTTTAATTCAGGATTTAATGAAACTCCCGCGGCACCATTTGAAGGAGAAACATTTACTGGGGTGTTTGGAGCCTGATTAAATGACCATTCTAAGAAAAAATCACCGTTTGCGTCAGTGTAAGCGGTCTCTATCCTGGTTGAATCATTATAATCTTGAACGACAACTTCCGCGTTCTCGATATTACTGCCTGTATGAATATCTTTAACATTACCGGTGATTGTATATGATTTCAGGGATATAGAACTAAAACCTGTTAACAAACTTAAGAAAGCTGCAATTTTACATATACTTTTCTCTATTCTAAACATGAAACCTTCCTCTTGTTTTTTTCATAATTACGATTTTTTGTAACCTGATTTTAATAAAAAACCTTTTGTTAGTCAAGAGTAACATTCTGTAACGATTGTCCCGAAAAGAAAGAAAACAACAAGAACCTATCAAATCTTTCTGTAAAACCCCTTCAACTTCTTTTTAAGAAATATTCTTCCTCAAGAATTCCTCCGTCCATCCGCAGACTTCAGTGGCATTTCTTACTGTTATGATTTCCCAGAATATCCTTCTTTGGCTTTTCCCCTTAATTATTTTTCCGGGAACGGGTGAATAATGGACGAATTTTTCCAGAAACTTTTCCTTGAATTTTATTATTAAATTACCTCTGTATTGACCTTTTAAATCGCCGAACTTTAATCTATCATCAATACTGCAAATTTCTTCTAATTTTGCTTTATCTTTACTCTTTTCAAAAACAGATTTCAGAATTATTATTAATTTCTTTCCCATAATTGCCCATTCGCTTACGGGCTTGTTGATGCTCTTTCTTAAATAAAGACTCTGAAAATCATTTATTAGTTTTATTAACTTCTCGTCTTCTTTAAGGTCTATCAAAGAAAGCTTTTCTAACTGTTCTATCATGTCTTTCTTAATCTCATTTATATTAAAATTAATATCCCTTGCTTTACACTCCAGCTTCGCCCTTTTTAATAGATATTCTTCTATTTTATTAAATTCTACTTCTTTTAATTTAAATTCAAAAAGAGCCCATATATCATATATCTGCTTTATCTGTTCATCCGAACGAAAGGAAGGTATCCCTATTGTATTGGGTCCGAGGCAGGATAACTTGTCGCCTATCAGAATATTTAAAGGGAAGATTTGATACGTTTTATCAGTATTTAACGCAAATATCGACGGAGATTTCTTATATGCGATCGGTAAATTTCCCTCTGAAACATGAAACTCTATTTTTAACTCCTGAAATCCTGAATGACTGCCAAAAAGTTCTCTGTCTGTACAAATTGAGGGAATATTAACAAAATATGTAAATAGGGGCAAATCTGTTTTCGGCTGCTCCGGCTGATATAATTTAAAGGTAAATAAATCTCCATCTCCGTTAAATTTGTCTTCTATCTTAGCTATCGCGGTTTCAATCTCTCTCTGAGAAGCATTACATACTGCGTCAACATCAACACTCGCGCGCTGGTATTCAATAGGAATATAAAATTGAACCGCGGAACCCCCTTTAAGTACAATCTTTTTTTTCAGAACTTCTTGAAACTGAAGAAAAATCTCCAGATCCCAGAGAAACAATTCTATCTTTGGAAGACTGTTAAAACCGACTTTTTTAAGTCTACCAGTTAGATTTTTTCGCTTGAAAAATTCTACACTGTGAATTAACGCATCCTGACTATAATTCACTTTTTCTCCAGCCTTCTTAAATTTTCAACAAACGCGTAAGCGTCATCTGATATATTTTCGTGACTTACAATATACCTGATATCCAAATGGATGCTTCTTCTCGAACCGATTTTTATAAGTCTTTTTTTATTCAGGTATATTCGTCTTTTCATATTCAGATAAATCCTGATTAATTCCTGAACAGAAAGAGGATATCCCCTTCTCGATACCTCAAAATAGAGATCGACAAATGCTTTCTCGAAAGAAGCGACCCCTTTCTCGGAATATTTGAATTCGTTTGTTTCGTTCAATAAAACTACTTCAGAAATTGAAGATAACTGTCTTATCCTACTGTAACTTTTAATCTCAGAATAAATAATCGAATCAAACCCTTTCTCTGACAATAATTCATTAACCTCTTTAACGCTGTTTTTATCAACAAACACTAAAACCGGATAAGATTCGGGGAGGTGCTCCATAAAAGTCGAAAGGATGTCGAGCCCCGATATAAAGAAATTATAACCGCTTTCACCGAGCGTCCTAAAAACCTTCTTTCCAAGAGAAGAAAATACGGGGCGAACTTTAGCTCCGTTCGTAAAGCTGTATACACCTCTTTGAATACGTCTAATGTATCCCGCATCCGCCAGTTTCCATAAAGTCCAGTAAAGAGTGGACTTCTTTTCCCTGAGCACTTCACCGGCGTCAGCAACCGTAAAACTGCCTTCATCCGCAAACTTTTTCTTCAATAATTTAGCTTTTTCTTCCAATTCCATCTCTTTACCTGCCTAAACTTATTATAATAACTCATCCTATTTTGTCAAGGTATAGTCGCCAATTTATACTTTGCGACTTTTTATTGGTGCTATTTGCGAAAATGTGCAATCCTTTACTTGCAAGAAAGTTTTATTACGGTTAATATATTTGCCCTTAACCGCAACTTTCTGCAAGTTAAGTAATAGGAAGGTTAGGATAAATATTATCAGTTTCCCATAAAAATAATTTAAAAATAAGAATTATTTTACCATCCTTCTGGTTTTGTATCTTCATCAGGATCCATGTTTTTAGGTGGTCTTTGGTATAAAATTCTTGATAAGGAATCTGCTTTTTGCAGATAATCATTAGGAGCACCTTCATTGAAAACACTGTTTTCCATGTCAGAATCACAGACCCATCCTAAAGTCTGCAATATTTCCTGTAAGACTACTCCCCTACTAACTTCATTTCGTTTTAGTTTAGCATAAGCTGTTTCCAGTGTATAATCATTTCCATCATAATCACTTACAGATGTTTCACTATGTTCCCCTTGTCCAGGAATGTTTTTGTCTATATGAACATTTATTGTATCAGCACCATAATAATGGTCAGGGTGGGTGTTTGTAAAATTAATCACAGGTGTTATTTTGTTGTCAGTTATATAGATTACTTCATCATTGATTATTGAGACAATAGTATTTATCATTGGTTGTAACATGTCTGTTGTGTCAACCATGTATTGTATTGTTTTACCCGAAGCCCATCTTTTTGTACCATTTTGTAGGTCTGTTCTTCTTGTAATTTCATTATAAAAATCCATCATAGTGCTGTCAAATATGCTCTTATCTATAACACTAAAATCATAATTATTGGTTTCATCAGGATTAGCTATTCTGTATGTAACTCTTTCCCATATATCTGAATGATTGAAAGTAAATTCCAGACTGTCTAACTTACTGCTTCTTAAGCTTGAACTATTTGCTTTTTCTGATGAATAATTTGTTTCTTTTTTATATGTGCTGGTTGAAGAAACATTATCATTTTTTTCAATATTCCATTTTGGACTAACAGAACTAACATTATTATTTAAATTCTGAAATTTAACCTGAGCAATCATTTCTCCATCTGATTCTAAAATCATAAAATAATTTCCCTGTCTTATATTTGAAGCGGAAAAAATTCCCTTTTCCAGTTCTCCAACCTTCATTCCGGCAGTATTGAAAACATTTCCTTTGATTGTGTTATTAATATCCTCGCTTACCTTTAATATATTTCCATCCACGGATATTTGTATTTCCTTAGCTTCTTCCTCAGAAATTCCTCCGTCAAACGACCATTCAAGAGAAAAATCACCATTTGCGTCAGTATAAGCAGTATCTATCCTGGTTGAGTCATTGTAGTCCTGAACGATAACTTCCGCGTTTTCAATATTGTTGCCTTCATGAACATCTTTTACATTACCGGTGATTGTATATGCTTTCAGAATTAAAGGGCTTAAAGCTAATAATAAACTTAAAAAACCTATAGTTTTACCGATGCTTGATTTAAACATAACACCTTCCTTTTTCTACGAATAATGTAAGGTTTTTGGGACGAAATGTCAAGCAAAGCAAAGTTGTTGCCTACCCCCAAAATTTTGTGCTCAAATATTACAAATTTAGTATTCGCAAGTATTTGTGTCGAATTTTCTCGAGAATCAGGACGGTTACTTAGGAATCCTATTTTTTCCTCTGTGTTCCCTTAAACACATAAAATTAAGGGGTTGCACTTGGGCTTTGTGTCCTCTGTGGTAAAAAATGGGGGGTAGGGGGAAGCAAAGTTGACATTTAATTGAAAAAAGGTATATTGAGTTAAGGGAAATATGAATGAGACAAGAAGTAAAAGAATGGTGGAAACAGGCAAAAGAAGATCTTGATAGCGCGGAATACAATTTCAAAGGTGAAAAATATTATCTTGCGGTTTTTTTATGTCAGCAGGCAACTGAAAAAGCGTTAAAAGCGTATTTTATTAAAAAGAAAAAAACGCAACCAGCTTCCACGCATTCTTTAATTTATCTGGCAACTGAAACTGAAGTCCCCAAAAGGTTTTTTCGTTTTTTGAAAAGACTAACACCTCAATTCGTCAACACTCGCTATCCGGATGCCGCGTATGGAATACCAAGTGAATTATATGACAAAGGCATTTCTTCCGAATTTCTCACAAACACAAAGGAGTTTTTAAAATGGTTGAGTTCGAAGATGAAAAGATAAAAGAATGGATTAAAAATTTTAAAAAGAAAGTAATTTCTAAATACAATCCGGAAAATATTTTACTTTTTGGGAGCAGGGCAAGGGGTGATAATTTAAAGGAAAGCGATATTGATATTATTATTATAAGTGATAAGTTCAAAGGAGTCAAATGGCCTAACAGGATAGCCGATGTAGCTGAATTATGGGAAGGGCTTATAGTTATTGAGCCTTTGTGTTATACTCCAGAAGAATTCAGGAAAAAGAAACGTCAACTCGGTATAGTAAGAAAAGCAGTAGAGGAAGGAGTCAAGGTATAGTCGCCAATTTATACTTTGCGACTTTTTATTGGTGCTATTTGCTATAATTTATACTTCTATGTTGTTATTAAATTCCTTTAGCTCAGCATAGTGGGGTAATTATGGTTAATGTATTTTTTTTAACTTTTTCCGCGAATACGCAACCTTTTATTTGCGAAAATGTACAATTGTTAGCAATATTTTTGCCTTTAGTTGCGAGTTTTTACGAGCTGGGCAGCGGTAAAGGGGTTTTCTTTTGAAATAATTTAAAAGAAAAAATTTATTTCTAATAATTTTTTGCTGTTGTAGATGAATCCGGGTCCATTACTCCAACAGTTCTACTTATAGTGTAATCCCAAAGATTGTAATCTATACCTCTAATTCCAGGTGTTGGATCATTATAAAGTCCTATAGCAACAGATTCAGGAACATCATGGAGATCACCAAACTTTCCTGTAAACTCATGCAAAAAAACCGCTCTTTCTGAATTTTTAGTTACCCAGTCGGAACCTTTTTCTAATGTTTTTGGATCATTATCATAACCTGGGATATTGTCTCCAGAAGCAATCCCCATTCCAGCAGGCATGTCTCCCCTCACTGCACTAACACCACACCTTGGTCTGTTTGGATAGTGTCCGTATTCAAAAGTGTCTGTAAAAACAAACATAGCTGAATCAAGGAATTCATGGTTCATTAATGTGTCCGCGTAATTAAAAATCCAGTAAAGTCTTTTATCTGTATAACTGTTTAAACCATTTGTATCAACACTAGAATAAATACTATCCAACACATATCCCATCAATGAATCACCACTTGCTAAAGTCATGGGTCCTGAATTTGAGGTATCAATAAACTGTTTATATCTCCATGTTTCCGGATGCTCATCTTTTAATAATTCTCTTGCTTCATTATGTGTTAGGAATCTTTCAAGCCCAAATGTAGGGGATCTATAAGTAGCGTAATCTACATAATCCTTCAATGGACTATCTATTGGAAGCAATCCTCTTTCTAAATAAACACTGTCATCCTCCGCGGAAAATATCATCTTCCAGAAACTTTTATAGTGTCTTCCTTTAAGGTCTTTAGTCCAAAAAAGAACAGTGTCTTTTTCACCGATTCTATAGTTAGATAAACTTTTATTAAAACTATTTGTTCTTGCTTCTTTAGAATCTTTCTCTTTTTCATTCTTATTTGTTATATTGTTATTATTTATAATTATGCCATTATTCATTTTTATAATCTTCACAGGATAGTAGTCCGGGTCTTCTATTCCCAGGAAATGAATTCCGTCACTGAAATCTGACATATTGATTGTTTTTTCTTTACCTTTTTTTAATTCAAAATTATCTCTAATCCTGCCGGGAATATCAATTAGCTTAGCTTCGAGATTTTTATCAGATATTATTTTTATTCCGTTTTTTATTCTTTTTACTTCCAGGTATTCATTACCCTTATCTATTTCTTCAATACCTCCCTGGTTCTCAAAAATAAAATATCCCGCGCTATCAGTAAGAACACTATCGATTGTACCATTATTGTTTTTATAAACCCATACACTATCAGCTTTATTTCCGTTTGTAATATTGTCTAAATGCCCCTGAATAACTCTTGCTTTCAAACCGGGAGGGTTTAAAACTGTCAACAACAAAACCAGAAGAAAGGATATTTTATTCATAATTACCATCCCTCCGGAACAGGATCTTCATCAGGGTATTTGTTTCTTAGTGGTCTTCCCGGGAATC
>CAZRYJ010000101.1:0-7272 GCA_964604245.1 uncultured bacterium
ATTAGGTACTAGATACAAGGTCTCAGGTTTTAGATTAACAACCGACCGAAGACGGACGACGGATGACAGAAATAAAAAAGGCAGAGCGGACGGCTCTGCCTTTTTTTAAAAGTATTTCCCTACAATGTATTACCTATTTTAACAATATAAACTTATCTGTCTTAGTAAACTTCTTTCCATTAGCTTCTATCCTAATAAAGTACACCCCTACTGGTTTACCTTTCATATCTATTTCTCTTGAATAGATACCGGCGGGACTCTCTTCCGAAATTTCTTCTACCTTTGTCCCGGTTATATCATATATTCCTAACTTAATAGAAGCTCTCTCTGGTACGGCATATATAACTTCGAACTTATTACTTGCCGCCAATGTTTTCACTCTCATCGAATAAACTTCGGGTAGTTTATCATACGGTACGGCTACAGGAAACATAATCGTAAAGACAGCATCGCTTGTATCAGATGGGCTTCCGGCCGTATCACTTATTCTCACAAGACAATTAGTCGAAGGCGTATTGGGTATCGTCCAGGCATAAGTTCCGTTATCCGTGGTACTGGCGATTATGTCCGACCAAGCCGAACCAGTGTTTATCGAATATTCGATTTTGACATTTCCGCTGGTGCCGTTCGACGTCCAGGTGATATTATAAAGGCTGTCTACTTCCCAGCCTTCTCCGCCGTTGGGGGAGGTTACTGTGATCGAAGGAGTCCAAATGGTAAATACCGCGTCGCTAACATCTGAAGGACTTCCGTCCGTATCACTCACCCTCACAAGACAACTATCCGAAGGCTCATCCGGTATTGCACAGGAATAAGAACCGTTATCCGCGGTGCTGGCAATTACGTCCGACCAAACCAAACCATTGTTGATCGAATATTCAATATGAACATTTCCGCTTGTTCCATTCGAACTCCAGGTAATGTTCTGAGTGCTTCCCACCAGGTAGTTCTCGCTTCCGTTGGGAGAGATGACTGTTATATAAGCAGGTATATAATTAGAAGCGAACTCAGAAGTATTTTTATTGAGATCGGTGGTTGTGGCAGTTACATTATCGCCCGGATTAAGTCCGGTAACTATAGCACTCCAGTTACCCGCTCCATCCGGAGTTGCTGCCCCAAGATAAGTTTCTCCCTCTCCGTATCCGGTAAGATCAGGATTCGCTTTAAAGATTTCTATTGTCGCCGACGCCGGGTCGGTATCTATATCTATACTGCCGTAGATTGTTGTATTCCCAGCGAGATAAACAGCGCTATCGATTACGGGGAAGTTAACCTCCTCGTTGGGTCCTGTATCGAGGTCTCCTGCGTCGTTCAATGTTACACCGTTATTCTGCAGGTCTATACCAAGTGAGTCGTTGTCAAAAATAGAGTTCTGCGTAATATGATTGCCGTCCGCGTTAAAGGCGTTTATTCCGTCTTCCCAGACAGAAACCCCGTCCCATCCATTATAAGCAATTATATTTCCCGGCCCAACAAAATTATGGTCAGCGCACCCCCACTGACTGGGGCCGTATTCTCCGATAGCCACTCCATGACAAGAGTTTGGTAAGGGAGTTACCGCATCTATTGCAAGCCCAATAATATTATTGGTAACTATATTAAGCTGTGTTTGTATAGGGGGGGCAGGAAGATATGGTTCATTGTTGTAGCCCTGCATACCAACACCGTCATAATCGTTCCCTGATACCAGATTACTATCCACAAGATTATCATGTGTGCCTTCGCATAAGCATACCCCCTCGTGAGCATTGCCGAGATCGATAGCACCAGTAATATCTGTACCTATATAATTACGTAGAACAAAGTTTCCAAATACATCTCCGGGGACCTGTGGACCCATAATTTGAACACCGTCTCCAAAAGGAGCGTTTCCGGAAATTAAATTCTCTACGACGGAATTATTGGTAGCTATAGAAGGACCTGCTTCACCCGGCACATTGTAAATACGTACACCAGCCCAAAGCCCTGCGGGGTTATGACAATTACCCTGCAAAACGGTACCGGTAGGGTCCAGACCTATAATATTCCAATAAATCTCATTATTGGAAGTGTTTTCAAAAGGCCCAGCCTCAATGGAAATTCCATCAAGAGCAAAGTTATTTATTATTAATCCCTGAATTCTGTTATTGTCACAATCAACAAATATTCCTGAAGCTAAGCCGGCACCTCCTCCCGAGATTTCTATCATAAGATTTAGCGTGGCCGGAGGAGTGGCTCCAATTGCCGCACCGCTTTGAGATAGCCCATCTATAAAAACACCGGCATTGTCCGTTAGTTTTGGAAGTTGAGATGCAGGAGAAATGGTTTGGACTCCAGTTCCGGTAATGTTAAAAACTATAGTATCCGCTATACCGTTAGCATTTGCTGCAGTAATAGCGGCACGCAGGCTGCCGACACCAGCGTTCTTTGTGCTATCAACAGTAAAAGTGGCTCCTTTTGAGTGGATAGGGGACAATAGAAGAGAACAGCAAAAGATGAAAAACAAAACGAAACTTAAAACTCTATTCTTTTTCAATGTACACCTCCTTTTCTTATTAACAGTATAAGGGAAACGGAACAAAAAGTCAAGAATTTTAAAATTTTATTTTATTATGCGGAAATCCGAAGGCTGATAGCATTATATCCTTATGCTCTTTATGTCTTTGTGGTTCAAATAAAGTTTTGGGTTACGTGTTTCGAGTTTCGAGTAAAAAACAATAAAAAAAATCCGTGTTAATCCGTGGATATTCCTTAAGATTTTGGATTTGGGGGTTGGGATTTAGTTCGTTGTTCCTGGTTCGTAGTTCTTAGTTAACCATTTCACAATTTTCCTATTTTTCGATTTACCTAATCTGTTCTCTGCGTCTCTGCGGTTAAACAGATTAGTTTTTTTCGTGGTTTTCTTTTTTCCTTATTTTGTCTCAATAAGCAAAAACTTACTGCATGTTTTCGTACTGCCACCGCAGACCGCGGTTTCTATTACACAGATGTGATACAGTCCCACTTCATTGAAATCATATCTTATTTCGTATAAATCCGGGCCTTTTTTGACTACCTTTTTGCCGTCAGGTTCTTTGATTTCCCAGGTGACTACCTTCGTGCCCTTGCATTTTTGGAAACAGCTACTTTCAAGACGTAATTCAAGCTCTTCTGTTTTTCCCAGATCGAGAGAATTAAAATGGATTGTTTTAAAATCTTTCTTTCCTGAAATCGAATAGAGTACCTTAAGACAATAGGCATTTCCACACCCTCCAGCGGGAGATAGTCCCGTGATATCGCCCGGGTCGAGAGGTTTTGGTTTCTTCTTTTCCGAAATTTCTACGTTGAATGAGGCGTCGCACGAACTTCCATCCTCACAAAACTGAGTAACGGTTACTTTGTAAAATCCCGGGTAAGGGAAATCATATGTTGTTTTATTCACTTTAACCGCAACCGGTGGAGGTAAAAATACTATAGGCGCTCCAAACGCTGCATTGAATACAAGAGGGGGTTGAATGGAAATACTCTGCGGACCGGAAGCACAATCTTTGCCGCAGTCTCCCTTAACGGATATTGCTTGTTTAGTTCCCTTTTTAAGATTCCTAACAGTGGTATTATTCTTAACCGGATTGCCATTTATTACAGGAGTGACGTTGCATTCACATTCAACAGAATCAATAGGGTTCGGTTTATGGTATGGTTCGGTCCTCGCTCTCCTCGGATTCAATCCTCGTAAGGGGCTTTCACCAATTAGGTTTCCTTCTCCGTCTTCAGCCTCCACTCTCCACCCTCCTGCAGGCAGTGTCCTTCTTCCCAATTCTTCTCTTTCCCTTTCACTTTCGGGATGACAGACATTTCCTCCTTCGGGAGGATTACCTTCCCTCCCGCCGATTCTTTCTGTCCGCTCCACCTGGGGTTCACAGCAGTCTTCTCTTCTCTCCCGTGTTGGGAAGCTGTGCTCTATGGTTACTCTGCCGTCAGGATGGCACCGTATTACAAAGGTCATGAAACAGGCTTTGTCTCCCATGCTTCTTCTTAATGCCTGCTCGGCAACTCTGGCGCATTCGCCATCACCCGGTATATGGATTTCACCGGTTCCTTCTTTGCAGCATTTATCATACCAGCCCACGCCCAGTTCCGAAAGCGCTTGCTCCATTGCCACCTTTATTCTTTCACGTTCCTCTTCCCAGTATTCCGTACGTTCTCTGGCATTTTCTTCCTCGATTCTTTCAATTTCTTCTTCGGTTTCTTTAATCTCTGCCTTCAAACATTCTATGAGTCTGCTGCAGAATTCATCACAATCCCTGAAAGACGCTATTCTTATTTGGTTTAGCTCGAGTAGACAGGCAAGAGCTTCATACGCGCTTCTCAGTTGATTTATCATCACATTAGCAAAATTATCCCATCCTGCCACAGCAACCCCTGTCGCACTTGCGGCTTGCTGCGCCATTGCCTGAACCATGGCGACAATAAATGCGGGAGGCATAGAACCGCCTGATCTGGCACTTGCCATTAATGATTGAACAACGCCCATCTTTTCTTTCACTGTTCTTGCATTCTGGATAGCCTCACACCATTCGGGCGCCAGGGTGCAAGCGCCCGACGCCAGAGTTTCCTCAATAATTTGTTCCAGAACTTCTTCCGCATCGGGGGTGATGGCATCTAACGCAGAGGTGATCAATCCTATGATATCATCTATGAGCGAAAAATACGCGTTATAGAAATCCATAGTAGCTCTGTGATCCGCCCCATTTCGCCAGCGGGTATAAAGTCTCAAGAATTCAGCGGTAGAGCCGTTAAATATATTGTTAAGTGAGTTTATCTGATTCTGGAGACAATTCATTCGTTCTTTGAATGTTTCCAGGTCTGCTTCTTTGCAGGGATCAAGCCCCTCGCAACAGGGTCTATTGTTACAACAACGATCCTCAACCGGGCAATCCTCAGGTAAAGAGAAATTTAGTTCGCCCCTCAGCAATTCTGCCATTGCTTTTAGTTCTTCTTTTGCTTTTTCCCAGGCTTCCTGGTTTTTCTGACTGCTTTCAAGCATTCCGGGTACCGTTTCTTCACAATATTTCTGCCAGTGACTCAGTTTAGCTTCAAGATTACGTTTTCTTACTCTCAATTCCAGAACTCTCCTTCTCGCGGCAGAATCAGGAAGTAACGGAGCAAACGGATGGGATCGGGTCCCTTCTGCTCCTTCCGTTAACGAATCACAACCTTTATGGGTATAATAGACAGTATAATTAACATTTTCAACCGGCAGGGGCTCCCAGCAAAATTTGATTTCCCCAGAAGGAATCTCAGCGCCTTCTTCCGGCGAAACAAGCTTTATTGAATAGCTTTCCTTAGTTCTCTCCCTATAATTGAATAAGAAAATTTCACTCTTTCCTTCATTTTCTCCCAAAGGATAACCTGCCGCATCCAATGTCTGAATCTGCCAGGCATATTTCTTTCCTTCTTCAAACGGTTTAGCGCTCAACGGATATCGAAAAGAGGTAGAAGTGGTTTTTCTTCGAAAAAAGGGAATGTCAGAAACAGCAGCTATTTTTGCCTGTTCAGGCATTAGTTCAAATATTTTCAGCACATATTTTGCTCCGGAAATAGGGCGGGTAATAGACCAGCGAAATAGGGGATTAGGTTCAATTATCTTAGCTCCGTCTTTTGGAGCTATTAACCTGAGCTCGGGGTATGCGACCCTATGGGTTCTTTTATCTTCGTCTAATAGCGCATCTTCCACCGTAAAAAGACGAATGTGGATAGTATATCTTCCTTCAGGGAATCTACCTGTTCTCTCTATTAAACTCTCATATTCCGGAATAATCCAGGTTTCGGCAATTGGCGGTATATGCGCGGAATTGTAACGGTTGACACCTTCTTTGATTTCAAACTTCCTGGTGGTTACTTTGGCAACGAGCCCTTTCCCCGCTTCGGTTGCTGTGCCTACCATATATACAGTCATGGGCTCGGGAGACGTAATTGTGGCAACAAGACAATCCTCGATATTAAGTTCCATGGATCTCGGGACATCCTTTTTTATTGTTACCTCTGCAAGAACCTGTCCTCCTAAAAGAAAAAAAACCAGGAAGAATAGGAATATAGGACTCTTATCTGGCTTTTGAATAATTTTATTTTGTCGGGTAGACATTTTAACCTCCTTAATTGTGTATAAAGTATTATAATAAATCCTCCTTCATATTGCAATGAGTGAATTCTATTTAGTTGATATTGGCAACCCCTTCACTCAGAAAGTATTGGCGAAGTATCGTTATTTGACCCCAAAAGGTTTCGAGTTTCAAGTCAAAATAAAAAAATCCGAGTCAATCTTTAGCTAATATTAGGATTTTGGATTTAGTAAAAACAATATTTGTCACTTGACACGTAATAGGTTACATATTATAATAAAAATAATGATTAAGGATTTCAAGCATAAAGGGCTGGAGCTATTTTTTAAAGATGGGAATAAAAAAGGGATTAGTCCGGAGCATGCAAAAAAGATTGCGAGAATATTGGATCGTTTAGATGCATCTACCGGTCCAAAAGATATGAATCTTCCGGGATATAAACTGCATAAATTATCAGGGAAGCGAAAAGATGTTTACTCGGTATGGGTAAGCGGAAATTGGAGAATAACTTTTCAATTTAAAGGTAAAGATGCAATTATGATTGACTATAATGATTATCATTAAGAGAGGTGATAAAAAATGATAACCAAAAGAAAGCCAGTACATCCGGGTGAGGTTTTGTTAGAGGATGTTATAAAGCCCTTAAGATTATCAATTGCTGAAGCGGCAAAGGATTTAGGGGTTAGCAGGAAAGCGCTCTATGAGCTTATTAACGGAAAATCGTCGTTAAGTCCACAGATGGCAGTAAGAATTGGCGAGGCAACCAAAACCAGTCCTGAGAGCTGGCTTAATATGCAGCTCAAGCTGGATTTATGGAAAGCCATGAAAAACAAACCGGCTAATATAACGGGATTCCCCAAAAAAGCGGCTGTTGTTAATAAGTAATATTAAGGGGTTAGGTCTCAGGTAATTGAGTCATGAGTCAAGGGTTTAGGTACCAGGTCTCGGGTCTTAGTTGAAACGTAGATTCTTCGAATCTAAATTAAATGGTTAAATTGTTGAGTTGTTAAATAGCTGAATTGTAAAAATATCAGTGTTTATCCGTGTCAATCCGTGGCAAATATTTTAGTTAGGATGTTAGGAGGTTGGGGAGTTAAAACAAATAAAACTTTTTTCTCTTTTCTCAGTGTTCTCTGCGTCTCTGTGGTTATGAGAAAAAGTCAACCCTATTACTTATTTTTCACCAAAAACC
>CAZRYJ010000102.1:0-7263 GCA_964604245.1 uncultured bacterium
CCCGGAGCAAGTGCTATAGGATAATTGGCGTAAAGACCCATAATAAGAATAGCAATAACAGAAGAAATTATTGTTGCCATCATAACAGCACCGAAATCCATGCCTGCATGAGAAAGAATAACCGGCTGAACAAAAATTATATAAGCCATCGTCATAAATGTTGTTACACCGCCGATTGCTTCAGTTTTCACAGAAGTATTATGTTCTTTAAGCTTAAAAAAATTCATTTACCCCTCCTTTTTAGGTACTAATAATATTTATACGATCCATTTAATAATTTCCTCAATACCCTAAACAAAAATACAAATTATCAAAATTTTGTCAAGTTTTCTGCCCGACTCTTGACATAAAATTAATGTTAGCTATCATTTAAAAAATAAGGAGATGTTAATGGATCCGGTTTTAATAGGTTTCTTTATTTACTTAGCTATTATCTTAGGAATTGGCATTTGGACTTACCGTTTAACAAAAACTCAGGAAGATTTTATTATAGCAGGAAGAAGACTCAATCCTGTAGTCGCAGCTTTCTCGGAGAGAGCATCAGGAGAATCAGCATGGCTGCTTTTAGGTTTACCTGCTATGGTCCTTACTGCAGGATTGATAGAAATCTGGACTGCTGTTGGATGTATAGCCGGAATAATCGCGGCATGGTTTATAATAGCAAAAGACCTGCGAGTTAAAACGGAAAAATTGGGTGCTATTACACTACCGGGATTCTTCTCAAGAAATTTTGGAGTGGAAAACAAATTAAACGAAATTATAGCAACATTCATTATCATATTTTTCTATTCATTATACGTATCAGCTCAATTTAACGGAGCCGGAAAAACCCTTCATACCACCTTTGGGTTACCTCATCTAACCGGCATAACAATAGGAGCATTAGTTATCATATTTTATACTTTAATGGGAGGCTTTTTAGCTGTTGCTTGGACAGATTTCCTGCAGGCAATACTGATGTTCATAACTCTCGTAGCTCTTCCTATAGTAGGTTTCGTAGCAATCTTAAAAGGAGGACATAATATAAATTTTACCCTTTCCTCACTGATAGGAAACCGTACAGGTTGGCCTGCCATTGCCGGTGTAATCGGAGGGCTTAGCTGGGGCCTTGGATATTTCGGACAGCCACACACCATCGTAAGATATATGTCAATAAAGGACCCTGAGAAAATAAGAATAAGCAGAAACATTGCAATTGCATGGAGTATACCTGCATTCTTCGGAGCATTTTTTATAGGTGTAGTCGGAAAAGGCATTGTACCATCGAGAGCGTTAATCGATCCAGAATCTCTTATGCCCCACCTCGCAACAACCCTTCTTCCCCTGTGGCTTGCCGGGATTTTAATTTCCGGCGCGATTGCCGCCATGATGTCGACTGCCGACTCCCAACTCCTCGTCGCATCTTCGGCTTTATCCGAAGACGTTTATCATAACATATTTCGAAGAAAAATCTCCCAAAAAGCGCAACTAATGGCTTCAAGAATTATAACTTTGCTTGTGGGAGCATCAGCATTCATACTTGCGATTAAATCACAAAAACTAATATACACGATGGTTTCTTACGCCTGGAGCGGACTGGGTGCATCTTTCGGACCCGCACTTCTTTTTTCGTTAAAATGGAAAAAAACCACAAAGTACGGCGTTACGGCGGGAATGCTCACAGGTGCCGCAAGCACAATAATATGGGCGAACACAAAGATTCTAAATGATTTCATTACGGTAAGGGTCGCATCATTTGCCCTTGCCACAATCGCAGTCGCAGCAGTAAGCCTCTTCACAGCAGAAAAATCATAGACGTTAGGTTTTAGGTCTTCGGTTTTAGGTCTTAGTTAAAACAAAAACCCACACCACCCTTTTTTTAACAACAAATAGCACAAATTACACAAATAAATTAATTTTTGTTCTTTTTTTAATATTCGTGCTATTTGTGTGATTTGTTGTTCCTCTCTGGTGTGGTGAAGTGTTTTTTAAAAAATCACAATAAAAAATTTAGTGTCTTTTGTGTGTTTAGTGGTTTAAGAAAAGTGCGGGGTGTGGCTCTGCGTTCTCTGTGTCTCTGTGGCAAAATGTATTTATGAATTTTAATTCAAATAATTCTATTTATAGAGAAAATAAAAAAAATAATTTTTCCCCTTGACAAAAACAAAAAAGTCAATATATTCTCTTTCGAACTCACTCTGAATAAAAATGCAATAAAAATGAATAACAATTCAAATTAAAAACGGAGGCTATTATGGCTAAAGAAGATAAAAAAGAAGGCAGAGAGGCATTGCTGGCAAAGAAATACCACGAGAGGTTTTCAAATCCCGCGATTAAAGAGATGCTTGTTGTAAAAACTCAAGTAAGAAACACAATGGCGAACTACCTTTTCAATAATGGCTTCCTTGAAATCTCAGCCGTTATGGTATCACCCGAGACGGATCCGCTTTGTCATGAAGTTTTTTCAACCGATTTTGAATACTACGGTGAAACATACACAATAACAAAGAGCATGATTTTGCATAAATTAATGGCTGTAGTTGGGGTCGATAAATTTTTCTGTTTCTCTCCAAACATAAGACTTGAAGTAAAAGAAACCGCCTACTCCGGTCGACACCTTTTTGAATTTACGCAGCTTGATCTCGAAATAAAAAACGCAAGCAGAGATGATCTTCTTAACCTCGGAGAAGGACTTTATACTAATGTCTTCACGGAAGTCAAAAAAAACTGTAAAAAACAACTCGAATTTTTTGAGCGTGAATTAAAGATACCTGAAATTCCATTTAAGAGAGTTGCCTTTACGGAGGCAATGAAAAAACACGGAAAGGACTTCGAAGCAGTACTTTCCGAAGAAATGGAAGATCCTTTCTGGCTTGTCGATATCCCGGACTGGAAAAGGGAGTTTTACGATAAAGAAGATCCGACAAGACCGGGGATCTTACTGGACATGGATGCAATATATCCCGAAGGTTTTGGTGAAGGTCTCTCCGGAGGTATGAGAGAAAATGAATATGATAAAATAAAAGAAAGAATAATTCGTCAAAATCTGGATTTAGATGACTACAAGTTATATCTGGAGCTTGCAAAATTGGGACTTCCACCTTCGGGAGGCTTTGGAATAGGGATAGAAAGAATAACCCGGTACATATGCGGACTTAAAAATGTAAAAGATGCGACTCTATTTCCAAAAATCCCGGGCGAATTAAGCTTATAAAAGGGTATTGAGTTTTTAACACAAAATGCCTATAATAGGAGATAAAAATGTCTGAAGAAGTTATAGGAATCAACACTGTTGGATTAGATACTGTATGGGTACTTTTAGCTGCGTTTCTTGTTTTCTTTATGCAGGCAGGTTTTGGTATGGTTGAAGCCGGTTTCGTTCGCGCAAAAAACACATGTAATATTCTAACCAAAAACTTTTTAGACTTTTGCATGGCTTCAATCGGATTCTTTATGTTCGGATACGCAATAATGTTCGGCGACGGGAATGCTTTTATGGGATTAAAAGGATGGTTTTTGGCGGGAGCACAGTCGGGAGCTGACGTTCCACTTCATGCTTTC
This sequence comes from uncultured bacterium, assembly GCA_964604245.1. Lineage (GTDB taxonomy): Bacteria > Hydrothermota > UBA3072 > UBA3072 > UBA3072 > JAFGHJ01. The sequence continues at coordinate 3,541 of CAZRYJ010000102.1, forward strand.
TGGTTGTTCCAGGCAGCTTTCTGCGGAGCAGCGGCAACTATTGTCGCAGGCGGCATGGCAGAAAGAATGAAATTCCAGGCTTATCTTATCTATTCGTTCGTAATTTCCGCTTTAATATATCCGATAGTAGGTCACTGGATTTGGGGTGGTGGTTGGCTGGCAGAACTTAACTTTGCCGATTTCGCGGGTTCGACAGTGGTCCATACGGTTGGAGGTGTTGCTGCTCTTGTAGGGACAATATTACTTAAACCTCGTCTCGGCAAATATAATCCTGACGGAAAACCAAATGCCATCGCGGGACATTCGATTCCACTTGCCTCTCTTGGCGTTTTCATACTATGGTTCGGATGGTTTGGATTCAACCCGGGTTCAAGTCTCCACGTTGGAGACGGAAGTTTAATCGCACTTGTAGCGATAAATACAAACCTTGCAGCTGCCGCAGGCGGTATAGCTGCGATGATTACTGTATGGAAGATATTTGGAAAGCCTGATCTTTCAATGGCTATGAACGGAGCACTTGCGGGTCTTGTTGCGATAACCGCACCATGCGCTTTCGTTGATCCATGGGCTGCAATAACAATAGGAGCTATAGGAGGCATCATCGTTATTTTTGGGGTAATCCTACTTGATAAGTTACATATCGATGACCCGGTTGGAGCAATCCCCGTTCATGGAATGAACGGCATCTGGGGCACACTTGCAATTGGGTTTTTCGGGAGAAAAAGCCTGGGACTAGCTTACAATGGTCTTTTTTATGGTGGCAGATTAAAACAACTTGGAATTCAACTACTTGGTTCCCTATCGGTAATAATATTTATTGTTGTAAGTATGGGCATCGTATTCAAACTCATAGACGTTATAATCGGGCTAAGAGTTTCCCGAGAAGAAGAATTAAAAGGTCTTGATATTGGAGAACATGGAATGGAAGCATATGGAGGCTTCCAGATATTCACAACCGAATAAATTAATGGTGGTAAGAAGAAGAAACCTACTCACCACTATTAAATAAGCGGAGGTAAAAATGAAACTTATAGTAGCTTTAATTCAACCGCATAAATTGCCGGACGTAAAAAAAGCCTTATATGATGCTGAGGTTTACAAAATGACTGTTACCAACGCCCTTGGCAGCGGACAGCAAAAAGGTTATACGGAAACCTACCGCGGCGTAATACATGAGGTCAACCTGCTTAAAAAACTTCGACTGGAAATCGCTGTAAATGAAGAATTCGTCGAACCTACAATAGAAGCAATAATTAAAGGTGCTCAAACAGGAAAGATAGGAGACGGAAAAATATTTATTCTTGATCTCGGGGAATGTATACGCATACGAACCGGTGAACGCGGCAATGAAGCAATTGGATGACTTAGCCACTAAGACACGAAGACACAAAGTAAAATATGGATTTTAAACTATTGCAAAAAAAAGAAGAATTAAATAAAGTGGTAAACAGTCAACGTTGTTTATATAACCTTCGTGCCTTGGTGCCTTTGTGGCCGAAGAAATAAAAAAGGAGTTAAAATGGCTAAAAAAACAAAAAAGGATATATTGAAAATAGTAAAAGATGAAGACGTGAAATTTATTCGTTTTTGGTTCACTGACATTCTCGGACAGGTCAAGAGTTTTGCAATAACCGATAACGAACTTGAAAATGCTGTTACAGACGGCATGGGGTTTGACGGTTCTTCAATCACTGGCTATCAGGATATAGAAGAGTCTGATATGATCGCAATGCCGGACTTAGATACTTTTGCCATACTACCATGGCGACCAAACGAAAAAAAAGTGGCACGTATGATCTGCGATATTTTGAATCCGGATAAAACACCATACGAAGGGGATCCTCGATATATCCTGAAAAAAGCTTTAAAACGAGCAGAAGATATGGGTTTCGATCATTTTTACATCGGTCCCGAACTTGAATTCTTTTACTTTAAAAACGATAACGGAACAGAATACCTGGACAGGGGCGGTTATTTCGATCTTACTACATTGGATGTTGCAAGTGATCTTAGAAGAGAAACGGTATTTGCTCTTCAGGAAATGGGAATTCATGTTGAATACTCACATCACGAAGTAGCACCTTCCCAGCATGAAGTCGATATGCGGTACGCAGACGCCCTAAAAATGGCAGACGATGTTATAACTTACCGTGTAGTTGTAAAGGAAATCGCCACCAAGTTTGGAGTCTACGCTACATTTATGCCAAAGCCTGTTTTTGGAGAAAATGGTTCCGGTATGCATACGCACCAATCTTTATTCAAAGGAAGTAAAAATGCTTTCTTTGATAAAAATTCGAAAGATAATCTATCTGATATCGCTCACTCATATATTGCAGGTCTTTTGAAACACTCAAAAGAAATTTGTTCACTATTCGCACAAACTACAAATTCTTATAAACGTCTCGTACCCGGTTATGAAGCACCGGTATACATTGCCTGGAGCCAGAGAAACAGAAGTGCTTTAATACGTGTACCTATGTATCAACCGGGACAGGAAAAAGCAACTCGCTGCGAATTCAGAGCGGCAGATCCTGCTTGTAACCCGTATTTAACTTTCGCTGCAATGCTTCACGCAGGATTAGAAGGCGTAGAAAAGGGATATAAAGCACCAAAACCAATGGAACAAAACCTTTATCATCTTTCGCCAATAGAAAGAAAAGAAAAGGGTATTGAAACGCTGCCTGATAGTCTCGGTCAGGCAATATCAATAACGGAAAACAGCTTGCTTGTTAGAAAAGTACTGGGAGAGCATATCTTCCCACGATTTATTGCTCTTAAAAAGAAGGAATGGGATGATTACCGGATTCAGGTATCACAGTACGAGATTGATAAATACTTGCCAAGATTATAATGGTTGGCGAGTTGGTCCGTTAGTGCGTTGGTCGGTGAATTAAAATATAATAATTTAATAGAACATGTAGGTCATGTAGTTAATATGGAAATGAAAATAAAGAAAAAAATGAGAATAAATAGAGGGTTTCCGGAAAAACAGGGATTATACAATCCTGAAAATGAACATGATTCATGTGGAGTAGGCTTTGTCTGCAATATTAACGGAGAAAAATCCAATGATATTGTCAAAAAAGGCCTGAAAATCCTGCGCAGACTTGCTCATCGAGGTGCTGTAGGAGCAGATCCGAAAACCGGTGACGGAGCCGGCATTCTTATACAACTTCCGCACGAATTTCTCTCCAAAGTTACGGAAAAGGAAAAAATAGAATTGCCGTCGCCCGGAGAGTACGGAACGGGGATTGTTTTTCTACCTCAGGACGTCAACGAACGCTCATTCTGCAGAGATGTTCTTAGTAGAGTGATCGATGAAGAAAAACAATTATTTCTTGGTTGGAGAAAAGTACCGGTAGACAACTCAAACATAGGTACGAGTGCAAAAGAAACCCAACCATCTATAGAACAAATATTTATTCAAAGAAACCCTGAGCTTCCACCAAAAGGGAAAGATGACGGGTTGAACTTCGAACGTATTCTTTATGTAATAAGAAAAAGAGCGGAAAACATCATAGAATCATCAGATTTAAAACAAAAATCTTTCTTTTATATAACCAACATATCAAGCAGAATGGTTTCTTATAAAGGACTTCTTATAGCAGACCAGGTAGAGGATTTTTATACAGATTTGAAGGATGAATCCATAAAAAGTGCCATTGCCATGGTTCATTCCAGGTACAGTACAAACACCTTCCCAACCTGGGATCTTGCTCAACC
>CAZRYJ010000103.1:0-7252 GCA_964604245.1 uncultured bacterium
ATCACTTTGATTTTGTGGGAGGACCAAGAAGTTACAGATGGTTAAACACCAACCCGATATCGGGAATATGGGAACAAATGCACTTATCCTACGCTTACGGAGTCGAGGAAATATGGATTGTTAACGTGGGCGATATAAAACCTATGGAATTTCCCACTCAATTTTTCCTGGATTATGCCTGGGACTTAGAGAAATGGCCCGCCAGCAGATTACCCGAATATACAAAACTCTGGTCTAAACAACAGTTTGGCGAGAAATACGCATGTGAAATTGCAGATATTTTAACAAAGTATACAAAATACAACGAACGAAGAAAACCCGAATCGCTCGACTCTCTCACTTATAATCTTATCGATTACAGAGAAGCGGAAAGGATTGTCGCCGATTATAATAAAATAGCAATCAAAGCTGAAGAAATTTATAATAATTTACCCTCGGAATACAAAGACGCTTATTATCAGCTGGTATTATTCCCCGTAAAAGCATGCGCTAATCTAAATGAAATGCATGTCACCGTGGGCAAAAATTATTTATACGCGAAACAGGGACGCGCAGCCACAAATTTACTCGCACAGGGAGTAAAAGAACTTTTTGCCAAAGATACCGAGTCAACAGAATACTATCATAATGAAGTAGCAGATGGAAAATGGAATCACATGATGTCTCAAACACACATTGGTTATACCATCTGGGATAACCCTCCGGAAAATATAATGCCCAAAGTTAAAGAAATAAATATACCGAACATAGCAGAAATGGGAGTGGCAATCGAAGGTTCAGACAAATGGTGGCCAGAAGAAAAAGAAGAAGCCGTATTACCGGAATTCGATTGTTATAATAAACAAAAATACTACATAGAAATTTTTAATCGCGGATTAATTTCTTTCGATTTCCAAATAAATTGTGATAAACCCTGGGTAATAATATCCGAGAAAGATAGTAAAATCGATAAAGAAAAACGTATCTGGGTAGAAATAGAATGGGAAAAAGCTCCAAAAAGCAGCAATAATGCCTTAATTAGAATAACTGGGACTAATAACACAGAAGTTACTGTCAAAATTGTCGTTAATAACCCGGAATCCCCAGGAATTGAAGAAATCGAGGGTTTTGTAGAAGGAAACGGTTATGTTTCTATGGAAGCAGAACACTATACCCGTAAGGTGGAAAGCAATAATATAAATTGGTTACGAATACCGGATCTGGGAAGAACACTCTCGGGAATAACTCCCATTCCGGTTACAGCCGACCGACAAAAACCGGGAAAAAATAGTCCACATTTAGAATATAAAATCTATTTATTTAACAGTGGTAATATCAGAGTAAAAGGGTACTTCTCCCCTACCCAGAATTTTCATAATACCGAAGGTCTGCACTACGGCATTTCTTTTGACGATCAAAAACCACAAATAATCAACGTCCATAAAAACGACACTATTCCGGACTGGCAGTATCCGCCAACCTGGAATCAAGCGGTAATGGAAAATATAAAAATTATGACTTCTAATCATTCTACCCGAAACCCGGGTGAACATACACTGAAATTCTGGATGGTTGACCCGGGATTGGTGTTGCAAAAAATAGTAGTGGAAACCCGCGAAATAAAACCAAGTTATCTTGGTCCTCCGGAAAGTTTCCACAAATAAAAAAAGCCCTACCAAAATTAGTAGAGCTTTTTTATTCTAAGAAATTTAAAATCTTTTCAACTACATTTACTCAAACAGGTATCTATTTAAGATCGATTCAAGAAGTTCCTGTCTCCCGGACTTTTTAGCGGGTTCTCCTTTTGAAAGCGCATATTTCTCAAGAGACTCAAATTTTTCTTTTCCTGAAACAATCGATTTTCCTATACCTCTGGAATAGCTTGCGTATCTTTCTTTTTTGAATTTTTCGATTTCTCCGCCCTTAATAAGACTATTGGCTACCTTGTAAGCTTTAGCAAAAGAATCCATACCCGAAATGTGAGCATATACAAGGTCATCTACTTCAAAGGAACCTCTTCTCACTTTCGCATCGAAATTCAATCCGCCTTTTCCAAGGCCTCCGTTTTTAATAACTTCATACATAGCCAGGGTTGTCCAGTATATATTGCTTGGGAATTGATCCGTATCCCACCCCAGAAGAAGGTCGCCCTGGTTGGCATCGATACTTCCTAAAAGACCATTAATTCTTGCAACTCTTAGATCATGATGGAATGTGTGTCTCGCCAAAGTTGCGTGATTTGCTTCGATATTAAGCTTGAATTTATCTGTCAAATCATAGCTTTTCAGAAAACCAATCACTGTCGCAGAATCAAAATCATACTGATGCTTTGTAGGTTCATGTGGTTTGGGCTCTATAAGAAACTGTCCGTCGAATTTAATTTTCTTGGCGTAATCACAAGCCATGTGAAGGAACCGAGCCAGATTGTCCAGTTCCATTTTCATATTCGTATTAAGCAAAGTTTCATATCCTTCTCTTCCGCCCCAGAACACATAATCTTCCGCTTTAAGTTCCTTTGCCACTTCAAGAGCTTTCTTTACCTGAGCTGCGCCGTACGCAAAAACATTCGCATCCGGAGAAGTCGCTGCACCATGCATATATCTCGGGTTTGAGAAAAGATTTGCCGTAACCCAGAGTACTTTTGTATCGCTGGTTTTAAGATGCTGCTTTATATGCTCTACGATTATATCAAGATTTTTGTTTGTTTCCTTAAGTGTATCCCCCTCGGGAGCAACATCTCTGTCGTGGAAACAAAAATACGGAACGCCCAGAACATCAAACAGCTCAAAAGCCGCGTCCATTCTTGCTTTGGCTTTATCAATCTCATCCGAAAATTTTTCCCATGGCCTGTCAACCGTTGCATCACCAAATGGATCGCTGCCTTCTCCTCTGAATGTGTGCCAGTATGCTACCGAAAATCTAAGATGGTCTTTCATCTTTTTTCCGTTAATTTTCTCATTCGGGTCATAAAATTTAAAGCCAAAAGCATTCTTTGATTTCTTACCTTCGAATTTTATCTTTTTTATGTTACTTAAATATTTTGTTTTTTGTGCCATATTTCCTTCTCCTTTAAAGTTTGAAATGCTAATTTTCCATAACTGCACAACCAATTATTTTTTCTTCCGTTGCTTCTTCACGTAAGAATTCGCCCGTTATTCTACCTTCTGCCATTACAAGAATCCTATCACTCATTTTCATTATCTCCGGTAGCTCGGACGATATAATAATAATACCTATTCCCTGAAAAGCAAGTCTGGAAATCAGCAAATGGATTTCAGCCTTTGCTCCTACATCTATTCCCCTTGTTGGCTCATCCAATATAAGCACTTTGGGATTTGAAGCAAGCCATTTCGCAAGTACAACTTTTTGTTGGTTTCCCCCCGATAGTCCCTTTACAAAAGAAAGAGGATCACCTGGATTGATTTTTAGCTTGTTTATATACTGATTCACTATCTCTCTTTCTTTTTTTCTATTAATAACCTTTAATTTAGAAATTCTTTCGAGTACAGGAAGAGTTACATTTTCCTTGATATTCATAAGAGGTATAAGCCCTTGTAGTTGCCTATCTTCAGGTACAAGTCCTAATCCCTTATCTATAGCACTTGCGGGAGATTCTATTAAAACTTTTTCACCATCTATGTATATTTCGCCCTTATCCAATCTATCGATTCCGAATATTACTCTCATGGTTTCTGTTCTTCCCGCCCCTACAAGACCGTACAAGCCAAGTGTTTCCCCCTTTTTAACCTCAAAACTAACATTGTCTATTAATCCTTCTTTAGTTAAATTCAAAACTTCAAATACTTTCTTTCCAATTTTCGTTTCCCTATCAGGAAACATTTCCAGATCTCGCCCTACCATCATTTGAGTTATTTTCTCCTCGGTTGCTTCTTTCACTTTCAAGCTACCTACCCTTTTCCCATCCCGAAGAATCACAATCCGGTCGCACATTTGAAAGACTTCATTTAATTTATGGGTTATAAAAACAAACGTTATTCCTTCTTTCTTAAGTTTATTTACAATCGAAAACAGCTTATCTACCTCTTTATCCGTAAGAGGAGCTGTGGGTTCATCCATAATTATAAGCCCCGCATCAATTGAGAGAGCTTTTGCGATTTCAACCATTTGTTTTTGAGCAACACCCAATTCATTAAGAGGTGTATTAACGGAAAACTTTACGCCGAGTTTCGTAAGATACGTCGAAGCAATTTCCTCCATCTCATCTCTATCGAGGATTCCCAAAATGCCGCTCTTACGGGGTTCTCTCCCTAAAAGTATATTTTCGCAGACTGAAAGATTCAGGGCAAGATTAAAGTGTTGATGGATAAAACTTATACCTATCTTCTGCGCTTCTAAGGGACTTCGTAATTTTATTTCCTTTCCCTTAAAGTATATTTTCCCGCTATCCTGCAGATAAAAACCTGTGGGAGCAGGATGAGGATTGAGAATTTCCATCAAGGTAGTTTTACCCGCTCCATTCTCACCCACAAGGGCAAGCACTTCACCCTTATAAACTTCAAGATCAACCTCATCCAGGGCTTTTACACCCGGAAAAGCTTTACTGATTTTCTCCATTCGGAGAAGAATTTCTTTATTCACAGTTTAAAAGTATGCTTAACGCCCCACTTATCCATAAGTTTAAGGTACTCTTCAAGATTTTCCTTGCTTACTACATCCACACCAGTATCAATTATATAATCTCCTTCTTCATTTTTAGGGAGAGAATCAAGAGTTTCTCCTATTCCATTTTTGCTCATATTATGAATGATTTTTACCCCCTCGTATCCCATCAAATACTGTTTTTGAGCGATTGTAGCATCAATTGCACCTTCATTTATCAAATATAAATGCTCATCCGTCACATCGAAAGAAACGATATGTACTTCACCTTTTTTACCTGCAGCCTTTACAGCTTTAGCAGCGGAAGGACCATTGAATGCGTAAACACCAAAAAAAGCGTTTAGATCAGGATTGTTAAGCAGTGCGGTTTCTGCAAGCTCTACAGCCTTTGATGTTTCTTCATTATCACACAGAATCGGCTTTACAATTACGATTTCCGGATACTCTTTAATTGCATCCTCAAATCCTCTCATCCGCTGCAGAGAATTCATAGCAGTAAGAGAACCGGTTGCAATGGCAATTTTCCCCTTACCATTAAGTATCTCTGCCATTTCTTTGCCCGCAGCCCTGCCTGCGGTATAGTTATCGGTACCAATATAACATATCCTTTCGGAATTGGGCGAATCGGTATCAATTGTAATGATAGGGATACCTTTTTTCATAGCCGAATTAATAGGCGAAACAAGCGCTTCAGGATCGGAAGGAGCAACAGCCATACCTTTAAATCCCATAGATATCCACGTTTCAACTGTTTCTATCTGCTGCGGAATATCTTCTTTCTGAGGCATAAAAACCGTAACCTTTACACCTAATTCCTTACCGGCATCCTCCGCGCCCTTCTTAACAACATTCCAGTAAGGACCGACACTCTTACCCAACACACCATAATGTATCTCTTCTTTTCCACATCCCCAAGAAAAGCCAAAGATGACAACAGTTATAACAAAAAGTAAAACCTTTAAAATCCTGTACATTTTAACCTCCTTTGCCTTTTGTTTTCTCACGTAAAACGTCAACGGTTACCGCTATTACAATTATCATGCCGAGAATTACCTGATGCCAGTATGAAGATACCTGTAGCAATACCAGAGAATTCCATACTGCTGTTAGAATTCCCGCACCGATCAAAGCACCAACTATAGTTCCAACTCCCCCAAATAAGCTGGTTCCGCCTATAACTGAGGCTGCTATGGCATACATTTCATAGGTGAATCCCACATTGGGATTACCCTGCCCCAGTCTTGAAGTAATTAATATGCCTACGATTCCAGCCATCACTGCGGACAGGACATAGGTAAGAATTCTTGTATTGTCAACATTAATTCCAGAAAGTCTCGCCGCTTCTATGTTTCCTCCAACCGCATAAATATGACGTCCATATATCGTTCTACTAAGCAGAAAAATCGTAAAACCCGAAATAATTGCAAGAATTACTACCGGAAAAGGTATGAATTTAAATAACATTCCATGCCAAATAAAAGAAAAAGACTCCGGAAGGTTTAAAACCGGTTGTCCTTTAGTTATTACGGTAGCAAGACCACGTCCAATAGCAAAAGTTCCTAGAGTTATAATAAAGGGAGGAACTTTGAGCTTGGTAACAAATATTCCATGCCATAAACCAATTAACGCAGCTATTAAAAGAGTTAGAACGATTGCCCCAACAATCCCCACTCCACTGGACATAAAAGAAGCCACAAGTACCGAAGTTAAAACAATTACGGAACCGGGAGAAAGGTCAATCCCTTCGGTAAGAATCACAAAGGTTTCCCCAATTGCAATCAAACCGAAAACAGCTATTTGTCTCGAAAGAAGCTGAAGATTATATGAGGAAAGAAAACGGGGATTGAGTATTGCTGTAACTACCCATATACCTAAAAGAGCGAATAGTATCCCTGTTTCCCGAAACCTAAATATCTTCCTCAAATTCAAGCATGCTTCTCTACTATCTTACTTAAATCTGTAAACCTATCCTTAAGAGCTGGATATAGTGAACGATAAACAGCATAATATTCATTGTATTTTTCAAAGTTCTCTTTATTCGGCTCGGTAGAACTTTTAACTTTTATTATCGCATCACAAGCATCTTCAAGACTCGAATACACTCCGGTACCTTCACCGGCAAGCAACGCAACTCCTAATGCTCCTCCATCTGTTACATTTATTGTTGTCATTGGGGAATTATTTATATCAGCTTGCATTTGAAGCCAGAAAGGTGACTTTGCGCCACCGCCTGATCCTCTGATTTCCTGAATAGAGATATTAAGATCTCTAATTACCTCAAGTGAATCACGAAGGCCAAAAGCAACTCCCTCCAAAACGGAACGGATAAAATGTGCATCTGTATGTCTAAGCGTTAAACCGAAAAATACTCCTTTTGCATTCGGATCCGCGTATGGGACTCTCTCTCCAGTAAGATAAGGTAAAAATATAAGACCTTCACTTCCTATCTGGACTTTACCCGCCTTTTCTTCCATTAAAATATAGGGATCTACGCCCCTCGAAGCTGCTTGTTCTTTCAAATCGCCAAACAACGTATCACGGAGCCAACGCAATGATCCACCGGCAGAGAGCATAACGCCCATTAAATGCCATTTACCTTTAACGGCATGACAGAATGTATGCAAGGTTCGCGCGGGGTCAAGATGATGCTCAT
>CAZRYJ010000104.1:0-7143 GCA_964604245.1 uncultured bacterium
ATGTTATAAATTATTATGGCTTTAAAACCTGGTATGAAACTCCTAAATTCGCCGCGGAAGTCGACTGGTACTTTGGATCCTCCGGAGCAATAGACTTCGATTTAAATGAGTGGTCACTTGGAATATCTCTAATTTATTTCTTGACAACAATAGATTTTTCCCCTTATTTAAGTTTGGGTGTAGAGCGAAAAAGTATCACAATAGATTATTTCGACTACACTTCCGGATTAGCCCTCCAAGCCGGAGGAGGCTTAGTTATATTCAGGACATACGATTTCAGGCTTGTACTCGACGGAAGATTTTCAACATCTCTTTTTGATATAGGAGGAGCGGAGGGGCCTCACTGCGCTATGAAAATAGGAGTCAATTTACTTTACAAGAAAGATAAAGGAGGAGGATGTTCAGGAGGCTGTGTAGGTTTTTAAAGATTAAAATCTACGTAAAATCGTTATTAAATCTCTTACTACGACCAAACGCAAAAAGCCGAGATATCAACAACCATTGACAAACAATCGATAATAAAATATATTCAAAGAAGAAATATTAATTATTATAAGTATTTCAAAAGATAAAAATGAAATCATTGAAAATTTTTACAGAAAAAAATAAGAAAATTCAAAAATTAAGGAAAATATTAAAGAGTTACAAGTCCGTCCTAGTTGCTTACTCGGGCGGAGCTGACAGTAGTTTTCTTTTAAAAGCAGCTGTAGATTTTCTTGGGTTTGATAACGTTCTTGCCGTGACTGTAAAATCGGAATTTATCCCGGAAAAGAAAATTACGGATGCAAAGAGTATAGCCAATGACATTGGTTCTAAATGGTACAGTATTGATATTCCGATACTCTACGAAAACAACTTGATCGGAAATCCAACCAACAGGTGCTATATTTGCAAAAAAATCATACTTAAAAGCTTGAAAAAAATCGCACGGAAAGAAAAGATAAATCAAGTAGTCGAAGGAGCAATAATAGAAGATAAAAAAGGATATCGACCGGGAATTAAAGCGATAAGAGAACTCAGGGTTAAAAGTCCTTTAATTGAGGCAAAATTTACAAAAGAAGAGATAAGAAAATTAAGCAGGAAGATGAATCTGTCAAGTTGGAACAAACCTTCTTTCACATGCCTTGCCACACGTTTTCCTTACGGGACAAGACTTACAAAAAAGAATTTAAAAAAAGTGGAAACCGCAGAAAACCTATTGGCAAATAAAACTTTCAAACAGTTTCGCGTTAGACATCACGGCGACATAGCAAGGATAGAAGTTCCCGAAAAAGATATCGACAAACTCCTATCCCATAGAAAAAGCATAGTCGCAGAATTCAAAAAAATCGGGTATGACTACGTAACTCTTGACATTGAAGGCTATCGAAGCGGAAGTATGGATATAAATATATGAAAATAGATAATTCTCAAATATATAATGGATAAAAATAAAATAAAAAAGTTACTCGAAGAAGTTAGAAAAGGCAATAAAAGTATAAAAGAAGCATTAAGAGTTCTCGAAAATTTACCTTTTATAGACTTGGGTTTCGCAAAAATCGATTCGCATAGAGAACTCAGAATGGACGCGCCTGAAGCTATCTACTGCAAGAATAAAACGCCCACACAGATAATGCAAATCATAGAAAAAATGAAAAACGATTCTAATATCATAGCTACAAGAGTTCCCGAGAAATCACTTAAAAAAATAAAAAAAACTTACCCGGAAGCGAAAATTTATCCTGAATCAAACCTCGTTTTTATCGGTAAATTTCCAAAAAAAACTATCGGAAAGATAACAATAATCACCGCCGGAACTTCGGATATACCCGTAGCGAGAGAGAGCGAAATAACGGCAAGATCAATGGGAATAAAAGTAGAAACAATATTCGACGTGGGAGTTTCCGGAATACACAGAGTCCTTAGTATAAGAAACAAACTTAAAGAAGCGGATATTGCTATAGTAATCGCCGGAATGGAAGGAGCCCTTCCTTCTGTAGTTGCAGGGCTTGTCGATACTCCGATAATTGCCGTCCCTACTTCTGTTGGCTACGGTGCAAGTTTTAAAGGCATAGCTCCCTTATTGACAATGTTAAATTCATGCGCTCCCGGCATCAGCGTTATGAATATAGATGACGGCTACAGCGCAGGCTTCTTTGCCGCGGCAGTTATAAAAAAGATACGTAAAAAGGAAACAGAATGAAGAACGGGGGTAAAAGAATTCTTTATATAGATTGTTTCTCAGGAATAAGCGGTGATATGTTCATCGGAGCCCTTCTTGACGCAGGCGCTGAAGAGAAAAAACTTGTAAAAAAAATATCAGGCATTCTGCCCCCACACGCAAAAATAAAAATATGGGATGAAAAAAGAGGCAGTTTTACCGGCAAAAGATTTAAGGTAGAAGTATCAAAAAAAGAAACAAAAGAAAGACATTTAAAAGATATTAAAAAATTGCTGGAAGGCTCTAAACTCGATAAAGACATTATAGAAAAAAGTAAAAAAATGTTCGAAGAACTCGCGGAAGTCGAAGCGAAAATCCACGGAGTATCAAAAGAAAAAATACATTTTCACGAGCTTGGCGCTATCGATTCAATAGCCGATATCCTTGGAGCCGTAATCGCTGTTGCGCTCTTAGACGTAAATAAAATATACTTCTCTGCAATAAACGTTGGAACGGGCGTAGCAGAAATAGAACACGGCAGGGTGCCTCTACCTGTTCCGGCAACCGCCGAACTCCTCAAAAGATGCCAGGCTCCCATCTATTCTACGGGAATCAATAGTGAACTGGTAACTCCTACCGGAGCACTATTCATAAAACACTTTGCCCATTCATTTGCCATGCCCGAAATGAACATACAAAATATTGGTATCGGCTTCGGTTCTAAAAAATTGAAGGGAAGTCCTAATTTCTTAAGAGCACTATTAGGAACTGAAGTAAAAAAATATCCGGAAAATGAAGTGTTAATCGAAACAAACATTGACGATATGAATCCTGAATTCTTTCCCTCTATCGAGAAAAAACTTCTAAGAGTTGGAGCACTTGACGTTTTCAGAGCACCCATTCAAATGAAAAAAGGACGCCCCGGATTTAAATTATCGATACTATGTGACAGGAAAAAGGTCGATGTCGTAGCAGATATACTTTTCAGGGAAACAACAACAATTGGTATTCGGATTCATAATATAGAAAGAAGAAAATTAGAGCGAAAAACAAAAAAAATAAAAACTAAAGTAGGTAAAGCAGAAGTAAAACTTGCTTTTTCAAAGGGCGAATTGGTAAATATTTCTCCCGAATTCGAATCCTGTGAAAAACTTGCTAAGAAAACCGGATTGCCGGTAAAAGAAATCTACCAAACAGTAAAAGAAACAGCAAACAAACTACTTAAGAAAAATTAGCCACAAAGACACTAAGACACAAAGGGAATAGGACGCAGATTTAAAAAGGATTTACAGGATATTCTTGTTTTTCCCAACTACTATCTACTAACTACTAACTTCTCTCAATTGACTACGTTAATTGAGACTACTTTATCTTATCACCAACAGTTGCTTTTATTATGTTACACTGTTTTATGCCGGTTGTTGCCCGTAATTTATTGAAAAACTTGTGAATATCTTTAGCTTTTCCCCTGATACTTATTATCTCCATACAATTGTCATGATCTATATGTATGTGCTGTGTAGAAATAACAAGTTTATAAAAATAGTGCTGGATTTCGGTTATTTTTTCGGTAAGTCCTGGTTTATGGTGGTCATAAACGAGCAAGACACCTCCACACACCTCATCTTCTTCCTTCCACTCTTCCTCTACAAGTCTTTCTCTAATCAAATCCCTGATCGCTTCAGAGCGGTTTTCATAACCTTCCCCTCCTATAAGTCGATCAAATCTACCAAGAAGACCTTTATCCATGGAAATACCAAACCTTATAATCTTTCCCATAATTCTTCTCAGCCGTCTTCGGTCACCGGTCGTTTTTCTAAGCTAAGACCTAATACCTAACACCTAAAACCTGTATTATTGTTGAAAACGAACCGGGAAGGAAAGAGGAACCGCAACCGGTTTATTCCCCTGTTTGGCAGGTGAGAATTTCAATTTCCTTGCACTTTCAACAGCAACCTTATCCAGTATAGGATGTACCGACCTAATAATAGTCACATTAGTAACATTTCCTTTCTCATCTATCCATAATTGCAGGTAAACAGTACCACTAAGACCCAGGGTCCTGGCTACTTCCGGATAGGCGAATACTACCTTATCAAGATTCAAAGGCTTAGGAGGAACTTCGTGCGCTACAAACGCTGGCAGTTCACGTGTTTCTGTCTCTTCCGAAGAAGTTTCCTCTCCAACGCTTCCTGTTCCTTCAGTTTCTCTACTAACCACAGGAGGTCTTCTCTCAGGCACCGAAGGAGCAGCAGATGCCCGAAGTATTTCTTCTACTTTCGGAGCTTCTTCTCTTGGAGTTGTTGTTCTCGTTGCTGTTCCTACCTTGGATGTCTTATAATTTTCACCAAGAGAAGCAAGTTCTACAACACTCCCGGGAACCTGCCTGAACCACAATTCATCAACAAGTGAAAGAACCGATCTTTTATCTTGCTCTAAAATACCTTGAATATTTTTCTTGACAAGCGTTATTTCTTTAGGCGCATAAAGAAAAGTATAGGGCAAATCATCCCTGATTATCTCCTGAAATTCATATAGAGCCTTCTTAGCTTTTTCTCTATCAAGAGATAAAAGGGCTTCCCCAATAAGGCTATCTATTTTTGAATTCTTATACCCAACAAAGTTGTAAATTCCATTCGAACCCCATATCTGAAATGGATTAAATTCCTTTTCAACATCCCATCCCAATATATAAGCATCAAATTCTTTACTGAACAAACGCTTAATCAACTCTGAACCGGAAAGGGCCACGATTGAAGACTGAACTCCAACATCTTTAAGATCCGAAACAACACTTTCGGCTACTTTTCTTCTGATAGTATTTCCTTCCTCAACAAGTATCTTTATATTTAGACCCTGATAATACTTTTGTCCTCTTCTTTTCGAATAACCAAACCCTTCAATTAGACCAATCGCACTTTCCTTATCTTTTCTAATTCCTCTTAAGCTTGGATTATAAGCCCAATGTTCCGGAGTTATCGGTCCATTGACAACTTGCCCATAATTCTCCAGAACATCAGAAATTATTTTCCTTCGATCTATAGAAATACTGAAAGCCTGCCTGAGCTTTTTATCGGAAAAACGCTCAATATTCCAACCAATATATGTATAAGATCTTCCCGGAGTAAGAACTTTTCTGTAAGAATTAAGGGTATCATAATTATTCCCCGGAGGCAAACTGAACGCCAAATCAACATTCCCCAGCTCCAGTTCACCTAAAAGCTCATCCATAGAAGAAGGCGTATAAAAAACCATTCTATCTACAGGAGCTCTACCTCTAAAATAATTAGGATTCGCGGTCATTTCGATCCATTTCCCCTTATTCCATTCTTTCATTTTATAAGGTCCCGAACCTACGGGATTAACATTGAAATCAATACCCGTAAGGTTATCTTCCTTTTCCAAAATATGCTTTGGGATCGGACGTATATTTGTACTCTGCAATTCACCGGCAAACACCTGTTTCAGATTAAACCGGACCCGTCTCGAACTAAGAGCTTCCACGCTCTCAACATAATTCAATTTTTGGGCAAGTGGAGAATTGTTCTTACTGCTAAGTATTTGCTCTACTGTAAAAACGACGTCTTCAGCTGTTACAGGTTTTCCATCATGCCAGGTAGCTCCCTTCGCGATAGTATAAGTAATGGATTTCAGATCTTCCGAATAAATCCAGGATTCGGCAAGGGCGGGTCGTACTTTTCCATCAGGTTTTTCGGAAATTAAAGGTGTAAACAATTGACCGGCAACAGGAGAAAGCCCCGAAAGAGAAGGATAGATAGGATTCAAATTAGATGGCTCATTAAACACCGCTATTATTAATGTGCCCCCTTTGTTACCGCTATATCGGAATTCTTCTATTTTTTGACACCCGGATAAAAACAATATAAACAAAAATATAAAAAAAAGACCAAAACCCAGCTTTCTCATTGAAGCCTCCTTTTCTTTTAAAATTAAGGGAAATATATAATTAGTCAAGGGCTTATTTTATTTTTCCCTTACATCCAAAGTCCTTATATTCTTTAATTCTAATTTGGCTGGGCTGCACTACTCAAGCTTAAAATGAACCGGAAAGGAATAACGCACAGCAACCGGCTTATCCCACTGAATCGCAGGAGAAAATTCTAGCTTTTTTGCACCTTCAATTGCAATTCTATCAAAAACCGGATGAAGAGATTTAGTAAGAATTACTTTTCTCACATTCCCCTCTTTATCTATCCACAATTCCAGAAAAACGACGCCTTCAATCTGGAACACAGCCGGATAGTCAAATTTTACCTTATCAAGATTCAAAGGCTTAGGAGGAACTTGATAAGCAACAAATGGAGGAGGCTCGAATTCTATCACAGGCACTTTTCCATCCTCGTCGGTAAAATTTGTCCTGTCAATAGTCGGAGCCTCCACATCTTTGTCTGTTTCGGCAGCTACCGGCATCTTAGGCCTTTTTGGAGTAAGCGGTTCAACAATATTTTCCAATTGATCCGGAACTTTGTCTATTTTGATAAGCGTTCTAACTTTAGGCTGATAATATTTTGTTTCAAACTCAGGCATAAAAATAAAACCAAGAATGAAGACAACAATAGTCACTAAAAAACCGATTCTTACATGCAGCATAAACATTCTTTTTAAATTATTTCTTTGTTTATCCATTTTCTCCTCCTGTTAATTTTTTCTTTATAATTTAGATAATGATTCACGAACAAAGTTCCCCTTAAAACGACATCAACCACAAAAATCACAAAGGACACAAAGTTTCTTATTATTTCCCCCACAACCCATTTCTCAACAACAAATAGCACAAATTGCACAAATAAATTAAGAATGTTCGTTTCTTAATATAAAAAATTAAATCTTTTTTTATTCGTGTTATTCGTGTGATTCGTTGTTCCTCTTGGCTTTGGTGGTGTGCTGAGGTTAAACAGAATAAATATATTTTGTTGTTTCTCTGTGAGCTCTGTGTCTCTGTGGTTATGAGAAAAAGTCAACCCTATTACTTATTTTTCACC
>CAZRYJ010000105.1:0-7121 GCA_964604245.1 uncultured bacterium
AGGGGATAAACTTGCTTATAATATAAAAAGGCTGTTTTGCTATCCTCGAGCCTTTCCAAGGCTTCCTTTATACCGTAATAAGTAGAACCCCAACCTATAACCAGCATTTTATAATTTTTATTTCCGATAAGCTCCGGAGGTTGCATTTCCTTCCTAATCAAATCCATTTTTCTGAGTCTCTTATCCACTATCTTAGTTCTGAAATCAAGATCTTCGGTTATATGTCCTTCTTCATCATGTTCATCGCTATCAACAACCACAAGACCCCTACCGTATCCCGGAATACCTCTGGGGCTTATACCATCTTTAGTTAATTTATAACGTTTATAGTTCTTATCAGTTTTCACAAAGTATTTTTTATTTTTCAGCTTCGATACGTCGATCGAAGGCACGAGAAAAGAAGAATCAAGAAGATATTGATCGGTCATTATTACAACCGGAACCTGAAATTTATCAGCCATATCAAAAGCTTTCCGGGTTAGATCAAAAACATCTTCCATTTTACCCGGAGCAAGTATTATTCTCGGGAATTCTCCGTGTCCGGCAAACAGAGCAAAAAGCAAATCACCCTGTTCACTCCTCGTGGGAAGACCGGTCGCGGGACCCGGCCTCTGGGCGAGATGAATTACTACTGGAGTTTCAAGTATTCCGGCAAGACTCAACCCTTCAGACATTAAAGCAAATCCCCCACCTGACGTAGTCACCATTGCTCTTGCTCCCGCATACCAGGCTCCAAGAGCCATGTTAATAGCAGATATCTCACTCTCCGCCTGCTCGGCAATTATTCCAAACTCTTCCTGTTGCCTCGAAAAAAAAGTGAGAACTCCGGTAGAAGGAGACATCGGATACGAAGAGATAAAATTACATCCCCCTCCTATTGCCCCCATCGATACCAAATCGGTACCATTCACAAGCAAAGAATCCTTAACTTTCTCACTCTTTTTAATCTTAAAATCAATCTTATTTTCCTTAATAAGTTTTTCGCCTACTTCATAACCTTTTTTACCCGCTTCGATATTACCATTAATTATTTTTTCATCTTTCTTTTTGAAAAAACCTCTTATAAACTTTTCCAATATCGAGAAATCGACTCCAAGGATCCCTGCTATCAGTCCAACCGTTACAGTATTCGCATAAATTTTATTGCCGGCTTCTTCCGCCAACTTAGTAAACTGAACCTCAAAGGTTCTTTTCGTTTTACCCTGTATAAATTCTTTTCTTCCAAGTATTATCGTATCTTTGCCTATTCTCTGTTTGACATGGTCAACAGCTTTAAAGTCCAACGGAATCAAGATATCTATCTTTTCTACAAAAGAATTAACAGGTGTATCGGATATCCTTATTTCGGTAGAGTTACTGCCGCCTCTAATCCTGGACATAAATTCTGTGGTCGAAAATATGTAATATCCTGAAAGTTTAAGAATAGAAGTCAGTATTTTCTCAACAGTCTGAATACCCTGCCCCGCTTCACCACATATAACTATGGATACATCATTCATCAGACCTCCCTAAAGATAACTTTAATATCAAATCTCTGGTTGTTAAGCAGCTCAAAAGATTCCCTTTTTATAAAAATTTCTCAAAACGTTCTTTTTTGGCCTTGCATATAGGGCATACTTCCGGAGGAGCATCCCGCGCGCAAAGATAACCACAGACCTTGCAACGCCACACCGGTTTTGAAAGTTTTGTCATCCCTGTTGCCGTATTTTCGGATTTCTTTTCAAGTTTCTCTCTTTCCGATTTCGATGGTCTCCTCTCCGGTATCTTTTTAACTTCTTTTTCTCCCTTTAAAACAGCCGCCGAAACATACAACCCGCAATAACAGGTATCATACTCGCTTAGATCCGGATCTCTATAATCACAGGGACATATTATATCCAGGTCCTTATCCTTTACCGTGGATGCAAGCCTGCATGGGCATGCCCTGTACCCGTATCTCTTTTCGTTTACCAATAAACCCTCTACTAATTCTCTTGTAAACTCTTCATCGGGGTTCAGATGGTAACCCGAGCTCTCTGCTTCTTTATCTAATTCTTTATATAGTTTGTCGATCGATTCCGTTGGGATACTATTTTCATCCACTTTTTATCTTCCTCTTGATTTCTTCTTCGTCATAACCGACCACACATTCTTTACCATTAATAACAAGAGTCGGAAAAGAACATAAAGGATTCCATTTTGTCACTTCCTCTTCCACTTTTTCTCTTTCCCGCCCATCCAAAAGATCAACATCCATGTAATAATAATCAACATTTAAACTGTTCAACAATTTTTTAACCTTTTTACACCAAACACAGGTTGATATTGCATAAAGGATTATCTCTCCTTTGGTATTTCCTTCCACGTGATTTATTTCCATTTTTCCCCCTTTACATACTATCTATCTATGATTTATCAAATCCTCTAACGTAAAAGATTCCAACGTTTCCCGTAAAATTGCACCAACCTTTTCCCATACCTTTTTGGCTTCACATTTACTTGACCTATTACAAACCGAAGGCAAATCCACACAAATAACGGGACTAAACGAACCCTCAAGAACATTAATTATCTCGGCACAGTTTAGCTCCCCCGGAGGCTTACCAAGAACATACCCATCTTTTACCCTTACGATTAAACCCCTCACCTTCAAAGAAGAAATAATATGGTCAAGATATTTCATAGAAATATCCTGCTGCTTCGCAATATCCTTTAGAAGTATCGGCTTATCCGAATAATTACGAGCAAGCTCAATCATAGCTCTTAGCCCGTATCTGCTTCGCGTGGAAAACTTCATAATATATTTATCCTTTGGCCACGGGAAGACCAACCATAACTTCAATAACTTCATTTCCTGGACTAATATTATCAATTAAATTTTCTATCACAAGGCCTAAACCAACAAGAGGATACATATCTCCACAATCAACTTTTATCTCAGCCATTTTTCACCCCCCAATTTTAAAATATTCAATTATTGTTCTATTAGTTCTATTGAATTAGTAGAACCGTTAACAGTATACCGCTATTCCCCTTTTTGTCAAGGGGTTTTATAAAATTTTTCTATTTTCTTTTATGGAACATTTAATGTTAATCATTCGTCTATCATATGTGAGACAAGTAAAAAATCTTAAATGGGAGGCGTATAATGATTAATAAAGATTTAGTAAGTTATGAACCGTTAGAAAGGTTTTTTGATATAGGAGAAGATTTCGGCAATGTGACAAGAGATTTTTTAAGCAGCTTTAGCGGTCTTGCATCAATCAGGGAAACATATCCATTGGCAAATGTAAAAGAAGATGATAAGAGATACACGGTTACTGTAGAGGCTCCGGGAATCGATAAAAAGGATTTAAAAATCAAAATAAAAGGCAACAGGCTTCTACTGGAAGGTGAGAAAAAAGAAGAAACCCGGGAAGAAGACGAATCCTATCTTAGAGTGGAAAGGTCTTACGGTAATTTCTGCAGAACTTTTAGCTTCGCATCCGAACTGGACACGAAAAAGGCTAATGCCGAATTTAAAGACGGTATCTTGACTGTGACTTTGCCCAAAACGGAGAAAGAAAAAACCAAAGAAGTTAACATTAAAGTAAAGTAAGGTAAATCGGAAGTCGAAAAAGGGGGGCTGTTCTCACAGCCCCTTTTTTTTATTTAGAACCCAGCAGATAATTTTTAAAGGTTTTATAATCATTAGGCAGATGCTCGGGTTCTATAACTCTCTTGTCTATATCTGCCAATGAAGGATGAAGTTCGGGCGTTATATTGAGAGTTTTTTCAATTATTTCCGGAAATTTGGAAGGATGAGCAGTCTCGAAACATACAGCGGGCTTATCTATTTTTTTGTAATGATGCATCAAAGCTGCAACACCCACTGCTCCATGCGGTTCAAGTAATACATTATAATTTTCATAAATTTCTTCTATAGTTTCTACGGTCTCCACGTCGCTAATCGATACCGAATATAGATTCTTTCGCATTTCACCAACATCAGGCTCCTTAAAAACATTTCCTTCTTTATCCACTATACCACCGTAAAGATTGAAATATCTGGCAAGATTACTCGGATTTCCAACGTTCATTGCATTGGAAAGACACATACGTGACGGATCCACCTTACAGTAAATTCCACTCTCAAGAAATTTAGGGAATTCATCGTTTTCATTAGTAGCGATTATGAGCGGCTCTACGGGCAAACCCATTCTACGCGCAATTTCACAACCAAGAGAATTTCCGAAATTGCCTGAGGGGACAGAAAAAATAACGGGACGGATTTCATCCACCACATTCACATAAGAATAAAAGTAGTAGACTATCTGCGGCAGAATCCTTCCTATATTTATTGAATTTGCCGAGGTTAAATTTAGAGTCTTAAGCCCGGGGTCGCCGAATGCCTGCTTCACAAGACTTTGACAATCATCAAACTTTCCATCGATAGCAATGGTAGAAGTGTTGTCGCCTATTGCGTTCAATTGTTTGCGCTGCCCTTCGCTGACTTCCAATTCGGGATAGAGAATGCATACCTTGATACCTTCCAAGCCTTTATAAGCCGTGCCGATCGCGCTTCCGGTATCCCCGGAAGTTGCCACAAGAACAGTTATTTCCCGGTCTTCTTCTTTTAACTCTTCCATCAACCTTGACATAACCTGAGCTGCGAAATCTTTAAATGAAGCCGTCGGACCCTGGTCCATTCTGGCAAGATAAATATCCCCGGTAATTTTTTCTAAGGGTATACCAAAGGTGTACGCATCCTTGCAAATTTCCTTTAGCTTTTCATCACTTATATCATCTTTTAAATATTTCTTGAGAATTTCAAACGCAACTTCAAAGTAGGGTCTATCCTTAAGCGATAAGATTTCTTCTTTATATAGTTCAGGCAAGCTACCCGGCATAAACAATCCATTATCCGGAGCCTGCCCCATAAAAAGAGCTTCTTTAAAGGTTACTTCTCCCTTAAAGCCCTTAATTTCTTCAGTATTTATATTTCTATTAGTACTGTAATACAAAATCCTATTATTTCTCAATTACATCTCCTTCTTTATTTTGCCACAAAAGCACTAAGACACAAAGCTACACCACACCCAACCCCAAATTTTATTTTGTCTGTTTAAATCCCAACCCAACAAACCCAATGGACTCAATAAACTCAATATATTCTATAAAAAATAAAACTAAAAGTCAACTGTCAAATATCTATTTCTTTAGGGTCTTTTTCCGTAGGAACTACTTTCCATTCTTGCTCCTCATAATCAAAATCCGCGATTTTACCAATAGGTAATTTCATATACTTGCCATGCCCCTCGGCTGCCACTTCCCCACTTTTTAAAACTATTTCACCATTCCCTTCATACATTCGGCTTGTTTCTTTTGTTACTCGAGCACTGACGTTTATTTCCTCATCAATTGGAACCGGTTTTTTAAAACGAACATTGAACTCGACCGTTACAAACCAAACGTCTTCTTCATAATTCATCATAATGGCTCTCCCTATCGTTTCATCCAGGATAGCCGAAATGATACCACCGTGGAGACGATCCGGATAACCCTGATGTTCTTTTATCGGTTTAAAAACCGCAACCAATTCCTTATTTTCCAATTCGTAAAAATGAGCCTTAAGCCCAAGACTGTTTTTCAACCCGCAAACAAGACACATTTTTGAATTCGGCTGTTTTCTTTTGACTTTTCTTTTCATTGTTAATTCCCTTTTTAAAATACAAATTATTTATTTTATTGCAAGGGTTATTGAAGGTTCTTCGAATCTAAGTTGAATGGTTAAATAGTTATTTTAGTATCTGGGGGTTGGGATTTAGTAATTTTTTTGCAACCACCTAATGTCCTAACGACCTAACCATTAAAACCCTTGACTTTTAAACCTTTCTTCACTACGATATATAATCATGAAAATGGAAATAAAAAGCATAGAGGATCTTAGAACTGTTATCGGGAAAATGCATGATTCCGAGTTTACAGAGGAAGACTTTGGATTTGACTCTAAAAATGAAACATTTTTTCTTAGATCTTATTCATCCAAAATTTCAAGCAAAGAAAGCAAAGAATTTTATCTGGAAATATATAATGTGAAAAAATATACTCCTTTAAATTTAGATAAAACCAAAAAATACAAAGCAACAGGAGGGGGATTCAACACCATCGACATAGGAAATAATGGCCTTAAATTATCTATAATAAGTCAGGATATAAACATCGTACTTAGATTGAGTAAACTCGAAGGGATTCTTAAAACTAAAGATATCAATTGACTTTTTGCGACAGAGGGGTAAGGTCTTGATTTTTGAATCCACAGATTCTACGAATCTAAGTTGAATGGTTAAATAGTTATTTTAGGATCTGGGATTTGGGGGTTGGGATTTAGCAATTCCGGTCTGCTGTCCGCGGTCGTCCGTCTTTTTTTAAACTGCTTAACGAATCCACTATTTCCAATCTCTTGTGAGATTAGATTTACAGTCTCACGGAAGCACAGGGAAAGCTCCGATGAACGGTACATCCTTTTCGTTCTGTCCCAAAAGTTCTCTGATTTCAGGTGGAAGGCTGGCTGCCGATTTTGATCCCTGAAATTCTTCCAATAGTTCATATTTACCCAGTTCACAACTCTTGAACAAAGGACCATCATAATTGGCGAAATACTGACTGTTGGCTGAAAAATTCGGGTGAATTTTCCTTAGCCCATCAAGTGATTCGAACTCCAACAAACATTCCTTATTCTTTGCGGGTGACCACAACATCAATGATTTAGACGTAGAATTTGAAGTTCGAACGTACACGTTATTATCGAACTTATCAAATTGCGGCTTGTTAAGTTTCTTACACAGGGACGGCGTCTGGAAAGCGACAAAAAGCGGTCTGTAATAATTTTCATCGACTGTAAGTAGATTATTGACAAACACATGTCCGAATCGATCGTCAACGTCCGGGCCTGTACTCGGATGCCAGCCGAAATGGTCGTTTTCCGCGCTTCGTGGAGTTCGACCAATTGTTGCGGTACTGTTTATGCATGTATTATTGTATATTTGAACATTCGAACTGTTGAGCACGTAAATGCCCTGGTCGCAGTTCACAAACACGTTACCGGCGCAAATCGCCCCTTTTGAGATCTCAAAGAAGAAACCATTATCGCTCGGCCAGAA
>CAZRYJ010000106.1:0-7080 GCA_964604245.1 uncultured bacterium
TTGTATAAAAGAGAAGTTATGATTGAGTTTATAAAAACAGATTTTCCGGAACCTGTAGCTCCCGCAATAAGAATATGAGGCATCATAGCTATTGAATAATAAAAAGGATTTCCGGTTATATTTTTGCCAATCGGGATGTAGGTTATAGAGCTGTTATTCTGAAATGCTTCGTTGCTTATAAGGTCTTTTAAGAATACGGTTTCTCTGTTTTTATTTGGCACTTCGATGCCCACTACTCCTTTACCGGGTATAGGAGCAATAATTCTAATTTTTTCTGCGTGGAGTGCCAGAGCTAAGTCATTTGAAAGATTTGATATTTTCGATAATTTTATTCCGAGGTCAGGTTTGAACTCAAACCGGCTCACTACAGGACCTCTCAAGACCCCGGTTACGCTTCCGGTTATACCAAAACTTTCCAGTTTACCCTCCAGTATATCTTTATAATTGCTTACCGTTTCCGTTGACATCCATTCAACCGCAACAGGGTCTTTCATGGCATTCAGAAAGTTCCTTCTAAAATCATCCGGGCTTCCTTGGGAAGAATCGGGACTTTTTCCTTTTTCTTTTCTTACTTCTTTTACTCTTTCCGACTTGACCCTTTTTATCCTTCCGAGTTTCCGTATGCTTCTACCTTCGGAGGTAGGCGAAATAACTCTTTCTTTTCTTTCAGGTAAAAGGTTTTTTAGTTTACTGAGTTTATTGATAATAGGTTTAAAATTTATTTTCTTTGGAGAGGGCTGCAGGTATACGTAAAGAACCAATAGTCCCAGAAAAGAAACTAATGTTATACTTCCTCCAAAACTTAATTTCGAAATAAGGAAAGAGCCTATTATTGTTCCGATTTCGCCTTTTTTTACGTTAGGGAGTTTCGGGTTTATAGATACAATCGTAAGAGATATGAAAAATACCCAGAGAAATAACCCGCCGATGCGGTAGAATATGTACTTAACTTTATTCATAAAGAGAGCAAAAGCAGCAATAACAAAGATTAACGGCAATAAATAGGAAAGAATTCCAAAGGTTTCGAACATGCTTTTTGCGATTACGGCGCCTACAATTCCTCCGAAGTTATTTGTTAAATCCTCTTTAGGCAAATAGGATAACAGAGACGTTAAGATAAGAACGGATAGAAAGAGAAGAACTATTCCGTTCATTACCATTTTCTTTCTCCCTTCCATATCTTTTACTGTAATTATAAGGGATCTGATTATGAGCCCCGCGAGAGCTCCTATTATCAAAAAATTTAATATCTTCATATTTGAATAATATATCTCCGGATACGTCTGTCAAGTTGATAAGTTTTATAACACCCTAATTTTTTGCCACAGAGGCACAGAGAACACAGAAGACAATAGGATTAGAAACTGTACATGTTAGAAGTTCAAGGATTACGGATTAAGTGTTAAGTGTTTTTTTAATCCCTGCTTTTCTTTCTTGCTTTACAATTAACCCTTAATCCTCGCTTATCTTCTTGTTTTTCTTCTAATCCAATCTTTTCCCTGCTTCAATGCTTTCATTCACTTCCTTAGCTAATTTTTTCACTTTCACCATCTCTTTTTCCATATTCTTATAACGATAATAGACTGTATTATTCGTCAAAAGAGGATCTAACGCGTTTTCTTCCATTTTCGTTCCCGGTATAGGAGAAAACTCCGCAAGCGATATTTTGACTCCCCTTTCTGCAACATAAAGTATAGATTGTTCCACAGATTCAAAACTAACACCTGGTACTCCCGCAAGAAGATAGGTATAAATATTTTTCTTCTTATATCCTGCAATGCTTAGATTCTGTACCGCAGCTACAAACTCATCGTTTGAAGTTTTCATAGAAAGTTTCTTCTGTACACTCTCATCAGCTGTTTCAAGTGAAATTCTTGGTTCTTTGAATCCTACTTTATACATTATATCCGCAACTTCTTTTGAAATAAACCTTGAATGCAGCCCGTTCGGAGTAAAGAAAGAAACGGACATCTTCTTCTCCCTGATCTTTTCACACAAACGTATAAATCTTTCCTGCGGAACCAATAATGCATCATCGTAAAAGGCAAATCTTTTTATTCCCTTTTTATATAAGTAGTAAATTTCTTCTACGATTTGCTCTTCATCTTTATCTTCTTTTTTCCCACAAAGATAAGAAGATGCACAGTAGGGGCAATCAAAAGGACACCCCAGGGAGGTAGTAAGACAGGCATAACTCAAATTTGAATAATGTGAATAATCCGGAGGCGGAAAGCTTTTGAATTGTTTCGGTATTTCTAAATCCAGCTCTTTTATGTAATTTTCCTTTTTCGAATAGACTCTATCAAAGCCCAGGCTCTTTGCATGATCGGGCAAAAGAGTTGCGTATATTCCCCCAAGAAGCAAAACGCACTTCAGGTTAAGTGATTTTATAATTTCTTTCAGTTCTATCAATCCGGGATACCAGTAAGTCATACTACAGGTCAACATTATAACTTCAGGACTGAAATCCTTTATTCTTTCCCTTATAACCTCAGGAGGCAACCCGTATCGTTTAAATTTTCCGGGAATATTCCTTAATACTTCAGGTTTTTGAACTTTCTGAAATTTGATTTTTCCCCTACCAAAGGGATCGCTTTTAATATTTCTAAAGTAAGGATCAAACCGGTTAACCGCGTCAAGCAGATAGACTTTATGACCTTCTTTTTTCAAAATGCTTAAAAGATATACGAGCCCCAGAGGTTTCATCCAGAAATCATAAACCGCAAAATCATAAATAGGCGGATTTACAAGTAAAACTCTCACAATTTTAGCCACAGATTTGCACAGATATACACGGATTTCTCATCCCCACCCCATATTATTATAGTTATATTTTTTTTAAATTATAGAAAATTTTTTATCTGTGTTCATCCGTGGCTATTCCTTTTTTGTTTTCTTTTCTTTTTTCCTCTGTGTTCTCAGTGTTTTTTTCTTTTTTAACTACAATTAAATTCTCTGTGATCTCTGTGGTAAATTTTGTTTTTTCTTTTTTAAATCCATTTTCCATTTTGATATTTGATTTTTACATTTTAGCGGCTTTGCCGCGCTATGAATTTGAATCAAATTCTGTCAGTTTGATATTGCTTCTTATTTTACAGTACCCCAATACCAAGATTTTCAAAGATTAGGGGTTCTTAAAAAAAATGGGTCTATTCCTTCCAGTCATCCAATTTTCCATCTTTAAAATGCAAATATCTAAAACTACTTCCTTGTGAGGTGATTCCGTATGACCATTTTTCAACAGTTCCCCAGGAACCTTCTCTTTGCTCAATATTATCCGGTCTTCCCCAACTGAATATTGCCATTTCAGTAGTCATACCTTTGAAAAGCCCACCATTTATAATTACATCAATTATCCCATCAGGATAGAAATAATATTCCCTTAAGTATCTACGCTTTGCCTGGTCCGATAATTGAAAATATTCTGAAGCGCCATATCTCTCAGGTACTCTAATACCTTGTTTTCTAACATTGCTCTCACAAACGATTAGAAAAAGTCCCAGGCATATAATTAAAATTTTACTATATAGATTCATAAAAACTCCCTTATCTATTATGAAATGTTAAGGTATTAAATATAATCTCTACTTTTGAAAATACAATTACTACAAACATTTGTCAAGGCGTGTGTCGGTTAATAATAACCGACGACAGAGGACGGCTGACGGCTGACGGAAGTTAGTTCGGAGTACTGAGTGCCGAGTTTATCTCGCCACACACGCTAAAAGCAAAAAATTCTTTATTTGTGGGATTTGTATGATTCGTTATTAATCTTATAGTTAAGATGTTAGGGGTTGGGAAGTTAAAAAAAATCCTGTAAATCTTGTTAATCCTGTCAAAATATTTGGGGCATTGGGGTTGGGTTTTGAACAAACAACATTAAAAGTGGGGTGTTGTTGGGTTTAGTGTTTTTAGTGTGTTTCGTGGTTAAAAATAAAAATTAAATGGGTTGGGTGGGGCTCTGCGTACTCTGCGCCTCTGCGGTGAAATAACTTTTTAGACTTTGATTTATAATTTTTCTTGACATTTACTATTCAATTATATATAATAGAAAAAATTAATTACATACTAAAAAGTAAAAAGGAGGTTATTGTGCGGATTAAGACAGTTTTAACCGAAAGTGAAATTCCAAAACAGTGGTATAACCTTGCGGCAGATTTACCCAATCCCCTGCAGCCACCCCTTGGTCCTGACGGAAATCCGATTACACCGGATATGCTTGCCCCTGTTTTCCCTATGAACTTAATCGAACAGGAAGTTAGCCAGGAAAGGTGGATAGATATTCCCGAAGAGGTACTGAACATACTCTACAAATGGAGACCTACCCCCTTGCACCGGGCTAGAGCTTTGGAAGCTCATCTGGATACCCCGGCTAGAATCTATTATAAAAACGAAAGCGTTTCACCCCCAGGAAGCCATAAACCCAATACCGCCGTTGCACAGGCATGGTACAACAAACAGTTTGGTATAGAAAAATTGACCACCGAAACGGGCGCGGGACAGTGGGGAAGCGCTCTTGCTTTCGCGTGCGCAATTATCGGACTTGAATGTAAAGTTTATATGGTAAGAATCAGCTTCGACCAAAAACCTTTTAGAAAAACTATGATGCAAACCTGGGGGGCAACCTGTATTGCAAGTCCCAGTGACACAACTAACGCGGGACGCGCAATACTCGAAAAAATACCTGATACTCCCGGAAGTTTAGGTATTGCTATAAGCGAAGCGATCGAAGAAGCAGTAACGGATACAAGCGGCAAGACCAGATACTCTCTGGGAAGTGTATTGAACCACGTATTACTCCATCAGACTATTATTGGACTCGAAGCCAAAAAACAACTCGAAAAGGCGGGCGAAAATAAGGTGGATGTTGTTATAGGTTGTTGCGGCGGGGGTAGTAATTTTGCCGGATTATCTTTCCCGTTTGTTAACGATAAAATACACGGAGAAGAAATAGAAATAATTCCTGTGGAGCCCACTTCCTGCCCAACAATGACAAGAGCTCCTTTTGCATACGACCACGGCGATACCGCAAAGATGACTCCTCTTCTACCGATGCATTCACTCGGGCACGATTTCATTCCTCCACCAATCCACGCGGGGGGCTTACGATACCACGGAATGGCTCCTTTAGTTTCCCAGACAATAGTTGAAGGGCTTATGACTCCAAGGGCAATTCACCAGGTGGAATGTTATGAGGCAGCGATAACCTTTGCAAGAACCGAAGGAATTATTTGCGCGCCCGAAACAAGCCACGCCATAGCGGCAACCATTCAGGAAGCAAAAAAAGCAAAAGAAGAAGGCAAAGAAAAGGTCATCATCTTTAATATGAGCGGACACGGTCTTCTCGATCTGGCCGGATACAAAAACTACCTAGCCGGTAATTTAAAAGACTATCCTCTTCCCGACGAAGAAATGCGGGAATCTCTAAAAAGTATAGAAGGATTACCCAAACCAAAGATACTTAAAACAGGTAAATGGTAGTTACTAAGGGCGCTGTAAGATAATCTTACAGCGCCCTTAACATTTTAAAACACTTATGGAAAAACACGATAACGAACGTATTTATTGTCGCAGACTGGGTCACTGGCTTATTTTCAATTACTGCCGCCAGGAAAACAATGGATTACCGTGCCGCAAGATAGTAGACTGCTGGTTTGAGAAATTAGAAATTAAAGAATTCTTAAATGAAAATTACAAAGAAGAAGAAATTTCATATATTTTCGATTCTTCAAAACCAAAGCTTACGTCAATAATCGAACTCATAGAACAGGCAAAAAAAAGAAAGGATAAAACTCCTTGACATAAAAAATTTTTAAGATAATTTTCAAAAAAGGAATTTAAATAGTACCCATGCAAATTCACGCAAATCATAAAGAAATACTTGACGGCAAAACTACCGATATATATTTTCATCGAACCGAAGAGATTTTAAAAAAAGAAAAGAAAAATCCTGATGTAACAGTGGAAGTTTGGGCGAAAAGATTTCCCGACAAATATAAATGGGCAATATTTACCGGACTAAGCGAATCCCTAGAATTATTTAAAGATAAAAAAATAGATATCGCGTCCTTACCGGAAGGCAGCGTATTTTTCGAAAGAGAACCGGTTCTTACAATCAAAGGTAAGTATCTGGATTTCGCAAAATTTGAAACACCCCTGCTCGGTTATATATGTCAGGCTTCCGGAATATCGACAAAAGCTACCCGTTGTAAAATTGCTGCACAAAATAGAACCGTTCTATCCTTCGGAGCAAGAAGAATGCATCCTGCCATAACTCCCGTTATAGACAGGTACGCGTACCTTGGAGGAATCGACGGTGTCTCTGCGGTCCTGTCCGCGGAAAAATTAAAATTGAAACCACAAGGAACAATTCCTCATGCTGTAATACTTATTATCGGGGATACGGTAAAAGCCGCCTTAGCTTACGATAAAGCAGTTGCAAGCGGTATCCCCAGAATAATTCTCGTAGATACTTTCGGCGATGAGAAAATTGAAAGCTTAAGACTCGCGGAAAAACTTAAAGATAAATTGGACGCGATAAGGATAGATACACCATCTTCAAGAAGAGGAGATTTGCCAACAATCGTACGAGAAACAAGAGAAGAACTTAACAGTAGAGGTTTTGCCGATGTAGGTATATTCGTCTCAGGCGGTCTGGACGAATATAGTATAAAAGATCTTAATCCCTACTCTGAAGGATACGGAATCGGAACAAGTTTATCAAACGCGCCTACAATTAATTTCAGCCTTGATATTGTGGAAATCGAGGGTAAATTAGTATCCAAGAAAGGAAAAGTTTCGGGGAGAAAAGAAATATTTGAATGCGAACGCTGCGCAAGTAGAAATATCGTTTTCAAGAAAAATCCCAAACCAAGATGTGACTGCGGAAACGAAATGAAGTTATTGACAAAACAGGTCTTGAAAAAGGGAAAAGTTACAGAAGAGATAGAAGAGGTGAATGTAATAAGAAATAGAGTTTTAAGACAATTGAGGTTTTTGAATGTATAATATAAAATTTATCGAAGAGAATCTAAAAGAACTAAAGAAAAATTCAAAAAATAAAGGCGTTGATATCGATTT
>CAZRYJ010000107.1:0-7070 GCA_964604245.1 uncultured bacterium
GAAGTATTGAAAACTGTTGAGGATGCAGGAGGGGATTCCGTACATCTCGACGTTATAGACGGTGTTTTTGCGCCAAATCTCTCTTTCGGACCCGTTGTTATAAAAGGTATAAGAAAACTAACCTCTCTTCCTCTCCACGCGCATTTAATGATACAATATCCTGAAAAATATCTTGAAGATTACATAAACGTAGGCTGTTCACAAATCTATTTTCATCTGGAATCCGAAGGTTCACCCGAAAATATAATAGAGAAAATACACGAAATGAAAGCCAGATGCGGAATAGTCCTTAATCCCGATACTTCGGTTGCTACTGTCGAACCTTATTTAGAAAAAATCGATGCGGTTCTTATAATGAGCGTGCACCCAGGCTTTTCGGGACAGAAATTCATTCCTGAAGTTCTTACAAAAATAAAAAAATTAAGAGAGATTTCTACCGAACTTGACATAGCAGTTGACGGAGGGATCAATGATGAAACGATCGACTCGGTACTCAACTCCGGTGCGAATGTAATAATAGCAAACTCCTATGTTTTTTCTTCATCAGACAGAGCCAGGGCTATCAGACAACTTAAAGGGTATAAATGAGTGAAAAAGTAGTAATTCTGGATTTCGGTTCCCAATATACGCATCTAATTGCAAGAAGAATTAGAGAACTAAAAGTTCATGCTCTTATCCTTTCCCCTAAAACTCCAGCAAAAGACTTAGCAGACGCAAAGGGGATTATTCTCTCGGGAGCTCCATGGAGTGTCATTGAAGATAATGCCCCAATTCCCGATAAAGGTATTTTCGAATTGGGTATCCCAATTCTCGGTATATGTTACGGATTACAACTACTTGGAAAAATTTTCGGAGGAGATGTTTTAAACTCCAAAAAAAGAGAATACGGAAGCGCAGAACTTTATACGGTCAACGATCCCCTTTTAAAAGGATTACCAGAAAAAACTACAGTCTGGATGAGCCATGGTAACAAAATAACAAAATTACCTCCCGGTTTTGAAGTTATCGGAAAAACTGATAATTCCGAATTTGCCGGTATAAGGAAAGAAAACATTTACGGGCTTCAATTTCATCCGGAAGTAACACATACTCCGGAAGGCAAGAAAATTTTAGAAAATTTCCTCTATTCGATATGCAACGTAAAAGGTGACTGGACCTCTTCATCTTTTTTGGATATTGCCCGGCAAGAAATAACTGACAAATATAAAGGAAATGGTAAGGTTGTACTTGCCTACAGCGGTGGAGTCGACTCGACCGTATCTGCCGTTATCGCAAAAGAAATCCTGAAAGATAACTTCATTCCGATTTATGTCGATACCGGTCTTATGAGGAAAGGAGAGTCGGAAGAAATAAAAGAAATATCGGAAAAACTTAAGCTTGGAGCAAAGATTATTGACGCTGGGATGCGTTTTTTAGATGCCCTAAAAGGGATTGCCGAACCGGAAGAAAAAAGGGTAATTATAGGGAGAGAATTTATAAAACTATTCGAAGAAGAGGCCAGAGTAATAAACGCCGAATATTTAATTCAGGGAACCTTATATCCTGACAGAATCGAGAGTACCTCTGACGTCGGACCATCCCATACAATAAAAACCCATCATAATGTCGGTGGTATTCCGGAAGATCTTGAACTCGAATTAATTGAGCCTTTAAAAGATTTCTTCAAAGATGAAGTCAGAGAAATTGCAAGACTATTAAACATTCCGGAAAAAATTTACCAACGACATCCTTTTCCCGGGCCCGGTCTGGGGGTTAGGATTCTCGGTGAAGTTACTAAAGAAAGCATAGAAATTCTGCAAGAGGCTGATTACATATTCATAAATACTTTAAAAGAACTTAATCTTTATGATTCAATATGGCAGGCATTTGCAGTATTCATACCTGTTAAAACGGTAGGAGTTATGGGAGACACCCGAACATACGCGAATCTTATTGGACTTAGAGCTGTTGTAAGTGAGGACGGAATGACCGCGGACTGGTTTTCTTTCAACAAAGAAGATCTTACTATAATAGCACGGCGTATAATGAATGAGGTTTCCGGGGTTAACAGAGTGGTATACGATGTTAGTTCCAAACCCCCGGCAACTATTGAATGGGAATAACTCTTTTTTTCCTATCGATTTCCGAACTGCTTTTACCTTCAGGAATACAAATCTTAAAGGATGAGAGGTGTAAAACAAAACAAATTTCATTAGGTCTCGAACTCTGTCCCACCGCACAAATAAATCAAAACAGAAGAAGATTGTTTGAGAAAAGCGGTTACAATTATTTCTATCTTAAAGATGTGGATTCTCTTAGGGCACTCGCCCAATTTATATCGCTTCTTTCCAACAATGAGCTTTTCTCCGTCAAAAAGGAAGATGGTCCTACAAATTTACTACGCCTCGTTCTTAATGATTTTAACGGGTATTCCTCTCCTATAATCAATTTAACTCTTGGAATTACCGGAAGAATAAATGAAAACGAAATAATTAAACTGGTTAAAATGATTCCCGACACAATAATTTCTAATTCTAGTACATATTATAAATTAGAAAGAATTATAGGTAAACATATTTACCACGGGAAGGAAAACTTTATTGCAAATATTTCCCCATCTCCTTTTTCCGAAGATTTTTGCGCTTTCCTTGTTTTTATTAGGCTTATGAATAACAGAAATCTTAAAGTCAAATTTTCACCGGAAACAGCCCCTTCTCCTTTCCTTATATACCTGTCGGAAAACAAAATTAAAAATATCACTATAAAACCTAAGAAAAAAGAAATAAAAAAAGCAGTTTCGGATGTCTCAAATTGGCTTACGACTCTTTGCCTGGAAGAAAACAGAAGCAGATTCTTAGTCTTAACCTTTTCTATGGGAGTAGAAAAAAATATTCTTAAAAAGTGGCTTAAGGAACTTGAAAACCTGGAAGCAAGCGATATCCACAAGATATGGAAGAAATATTTGTTTGACGGTTTTGTAGCTTCTTTCGATACTTCATTGATTCGAAAAGTACAACAACTTTTCCCGGAAAGCGCTATTATAGAATGAAAACGCGACTAACGCAGTGGATCATCCTAGGTCTTCTTATCCTGATGATTTTCCATCCTGTGTTTAATTTCAAGAAAAGAGTTTCCCCTTATGGAATTTCATTGATCGATAAGAGTGAGTCAATGAATCATGCGAAAAGAATAGAAATCGAATCACCTGTCACTCTAAAAAGTTTTTACTTCGGAGAAAAAGAAAACGGAACAGATATTGGAAAGGCTATACTTACGTCGGTGAAAACATACGCAGATGCGAGCTTTATAATTCTATACTCAGACGGGTCCAATACTAAAGGCGAAAATCCAATCAAAGTGGCAAGTAAACTTGGAATACCGGTCTATTTCGTCTTTCCTCCGCTTACAGCGGAAACCAACAAAGGTTTTATTTCTGTTTACGGACCCAATTCGGTAGTAGAGGGAGATTCCGTTAAACTTACTGTATACTATAAAACTCCTAACACAGCTATGCTTGAGATGAATTACAAAAATCAAACTACAAGAAAAAAAGTCATAAAAGAAGGTATATTGGACTTTTCTTTATTACCTTCCATCGGTAAAAACAACATACAATTAAATCTTCTAATAGAAAATGATACTGCAGATAAAACTAACTGGGCACTTGACGTTAAGAAAAAACGTAGACTCCTAATTATAAGTGAGATTCCAAATTGGAATTACAAATTTATAAAACGCTATTTTGAAGATAAAAGATGGATAGTTGAGAGTTATAAAAAAGACGAAATAAAACATCAAAACTTACAAGAATACGATATGCTCTGTCTCTTAGACAATCCGGATAAGTATAAAGAAAATATTGGCAATTATCTGAAAGAAGGAGGAAATATACTCGTTGTCGGTTCTACATCTTCAAATGTCAATTTTCTACCGGTTATTGCTCCTACCTTAAGTAAATATTCGGGAAAACTTCCTGAAAGCTATTATCTAAAGCCTGGTGGCATAAGAAGGAATACGAAAACCCTCGAAATTTTAGGAGAAAACGTCGGATACTTAATGCCGCAGGGAGAAGGAACCGTTATTCAATTTGCCTATCTTGAACTATGGAAATTAGCTCTCTCAACGGAAAAGTTATATTCGGAAAATTTGTTTGAGAAGTTAATGGGCGATTTGTTAAGAGAGCTAACACCGGATGAGATACGCATATCTTATTCCAAAAAATTGCTCGAAGGTGAAGATTTCATTCTACGATTCAACGAACAGAAAGAATCCGTTAAAACTTTTTTCTGGGACGGACAAAAATTTCCAATCATAGAAGATTATATTACGATCAGAGAACCACTTTCAGGTTTACATCATTTTAAAATCGATTTACCAACCCAGCGTATCGAAGACTCTGTTCTGATTGTAAGCAAACCGGGAGATAAAATGGGAATAGATACTCTTATGCTTAGAGGTATCGGGGATGTTAGCGGAGGTGGGAAGTGGAGTAGCTCACTGGTAAAAGAAAACCTGAATGTTAAAGAAAGGGAAATATGGATAAACCTCCGCCATAATTGGTTCTTTATCAGCTTATTACTGTTAATTCTGTTCTCAGATTGGGTACTCTGGATGAGAAAAACATAGTCCTATGTAGTTTTCCTTGATATTAAATTTTCGTGTCCAGGTTAAAAAATAACTAAAGTTATTGACAAAAAGTGTAATTTACTTTATATTATTGTTATAAGGAAGGTTTAATGTCTAATTTGTTGTTGCTCACTTTATTCTTATTATCGGAAACCAAGCAGGGTGAAATAGATGCTTTCTCTTCTAATTTTGAAGAACTAAAAAACGGAGATATTAAAATCTCAGCACTTAAAAAACGCGCGAGTGAAAGATTCGATTCGCTGAATATGCGATTCGTAAGCAATTGGCCATCCGGTCCTTCACATACTACTGAAATTGATTCGGCAAGAGGACTCGTATTCTGCGGTTCAGGAGGAGGAGTTTATATACTTCAAGTTTCCGATACTTCAACTCCCATTAAATTATCCGAAAAAATTCATACAAGAGACGTTGTAAAGGGGCTATTTTATCAAGAAGATTCCCGGATACTGTATTTAGCAGCGAATGAAGACGGCCTTATAGTATGGAATATTGACTATCCTCTAAATCCTATGAAATTAGGCTCATACGTTACTCCCGGTAACGCTGTAGACGTAGTAGTCTCCGGAAATTACGCGCATGTGATAAATGAGGACACAAATGACAAAACGGTACGGATAATTGATATATCTAATCCTTCAACCCCCACAGAAGTTGGGCATTATGATACACCGGGTGATACAAAAGATTTAACAGTTTCGGGAGATTATGCTTACGTAGCAGACGGAGATTCAGGGCTCCGGATAATCGACATATCTACCCCTTCAAGCCCATACGAGGTGGGCTTTTACGATACAACAGGAACGATAATTGATGTAGCCATATCCGGCAATTATGCTTATTTGGCATGTAATATGGCTGGCGTCAGAGTAATAGATATTTCCACACCTTCAAGCCCCTCCGAGGTAGGTCGTTATCATGCGGCGGACTCACGGACAAAAGGCGTAGAAATCTCCGGCAGCCATCTATATCTGGCAGATGAGAAATGGGGAGAATATGAATTAGATGAACATATGTGGCCATACTGTGACCCATGTCTTAGAATAATAGATATATCAACTCCCTCAAATCCAACACAAATAGGAGTTTGGTACACCGGTTACGCTAGCGATCCGCCATCAGGTTTAAAGGGCCTGTTCGCCTCTGGCAACTATGCATCCCTCTTCGCATGGGGCAATCTGTACGTAATAGACATCTCTAACCCTTTGAATCCTGAAAGAAAAGCAAGAATTAACTTCAACAATGGAGAAGAGCTGGTAATTTCAGGTAATTATACTTACCTAGTAAAGGGATTTGGAGGATTAAGCGTGATAGATATCTCTACTTCAAATCTTAAGGAGGTAGGGCATTTCGGATCAAGCGCCTATCTACCCTGGTGGTGGGCATATAATATTGCAGTATCAGGAAATTATGCATACGTCACATATCCATATTGGGGATTCAGGATATTAGATATCTCTACCCCCTCAAATCCTAGCGAAGCTGGGGCACGTCAAATAGGAGGAGCACTCCATATAGCCGTCTCCGGGAATTATGTATACCTGGTAGCCTCGCGTGAAGGACTCCAAATATTAGATATATCAACACTCTCAAATCCTACTTTAGTAGGTCAATGCGATACGCCTGGAGCCGGACGTGATGTAGCTATATCCGGTAGTTATGCATACGTAGCAGATGGAGATTTTGGTCTCCAGGTAATTGATATCTCCAATCCCTCAAACCCCACTATTGTGGCTTCTTATGATACACCCCATAATGCAAGGAATGTAACTATCTCTAGTACTTATGCATACGTAGCAGACGAAGCTTCCGGACTTCGGGTAGTAGACATCTCGAATCCATTAAATCCAGAGGAAATAAGTTCTTACGCTGGGACCGGCAACATCGTAGATGTAGCGATATCCGATAGTTATGCATATGTGATAGACGATAATACAAATGACGTCACTATTCGGACAATAGACATCTCAATGCCTTCAAATCTTTCTGAAGTAGGTTATTACAATACACCCGGCAATATAACAGACATAGCTATATCCGACAATTATATATACGTAACGAACGGAAATTTCGGCTTACAGATATACGAAAATTTACTTTTAAGAGATGACGAAGAAGACAAAGAAGGATTTTTGAAAGTTACTCAGAATCCTTTCATGGAAGCAACTGAAGTACAGATAGATGGTTGGGTACCGTTCCCGGCTACACTCAACGTGTACGATATAGCCGGAAGAATAAGAGAACAAATAGTAATCCACAACTCTTCTCCCGTAACAATCGGTGCTGATTTAAATTCCGGGATTTATTTTGTAGGTGGAAAAGGTTTCAAATCGGCAAAGGTAATAAAATTGAAATAGGGATTCTTCGAATCGGTTAATTGGTTAATTGGTTGATTGGTAAAACAGGACATTTGTCCTAATAGGTTAACTCTTAACCAAAATCTAAAA
>CAZRYJ010000108.1:0-2280 GCA_964604245.1 uncultured bacterium
ATAGAAGGTGTTGGCGAAGGCATCGCAAAAAAAATAGAAGAATATTTAAAGAAAGGAAAAATGACAAAACTTGAAGAAATATCAAAAAACGTCCCCGAATCTCTTTTCGATCTTCTGCACATCAGAGACTTAGGTCCCAGAACCCTTCACAATCTTAACAAAGAATTAGGAGTCGAGAATTTACAGGATTTAAAAAAGGTAATTAAAAACGGAGCTTTTTCCCGAATAGAAGGTCTGGGAGACAAAAAATCGGAAAAAATTCTTGAGAATATCAAATTCTATGAAGAAAAAAAAGGTGATAATCGACGTTTCACTATTGGAGAAGTAACTCCAATAGTAGAAAAAGTATTAAAAAATTTAGGAAAATTAAAATCAGTAAAAAAAGTCTCTCCAGCCGGTTCCTTGCGAAGAATGAAGGAAACAGTCGGAGATATCGATATTCTTGCCGAAACAGTAAAACCCGAAAAAGTAATCGAGGAATTTATTTCTTTTCCGGAAATAAAAAAAGTTTTAGAATCAGGAAAAACCAAAGTCTCGGTTATGCTAAAAGGAATCGATATACAAATGGATCTCAGAATTCTCCCTCCTGAATCTTACGGTGCAGCTCTTTTATATTTTACAGGTTCAAAAGACCATAATGTTAAAATAAGGGGTCTGGCAATAAAGAAAGGATTGAAAATTAACGAGTACGGAGTTTTCAAAAAAGAGAAAATGATTGCAGGGAAAAGCGAGGAAGAGATATACAATCTTCTGGGTATAGACTTTATCCCTCCCGAACTCAGAGAAGATAGAGGGGAAGTCGAACTGGGTCTTACGGGAAAACTGCCGGATTTAATTGAATATGATGATATTAAAGGAAATTTACACACTCATACAAAATATTCGGATGGTAATAACAACATCAAAGAACTCACCTTATTTGCCAGAAATCTTGGTTACTCCTACATTGGTATAACGGATCACTCCAGATCAGCCACCTATGCAAATGGTTTAAAAGAAGACG
This sequence comes from uncultured bacterium, assembly GCA_964604245.1. GTDB lineage: Bacteria > Hydrothermota > UBA3072 > UBA3072 > UBA3072 > JAFGHJ01. Next base: position 1,004 of record CAZRYJ010000108.1, read on the forward strand.
ATTTAAAAAAACAAATAGACGAAATAGACGCTTTAAATGAAAACTCGGACGATTTCAGAATACTAAAAGGAACAGAAAGTGACATTTTGCCAAACGGGGCTCTCGACTTCAAAGATAAAGTCTTAGAAAAACTCGATTTCGTGATTGGTGCAATACATACAGGCTTCACAAAAAACGTCACCGAAAGAATGGAAAAGGCATTAGAAAATCCTTACCTTACAATACTGGCTCATCCTACGGGACGATTAATATCAAGCAGAGTTGGGTATGAGGTTGATTTAGATAGGGTAATGAGTAAAGCAAAAGAAGAAGAAAAGATACTTGAAATTAACGCTTATTATGATAGATTAGACCTTGATGAGTTCAATGCAAGAGAAGCAAATAAAAGAGGTATTAAATTCTGCATAAGTACGGATGCTCATAATCCCGATATGTTCAAATGGATGGACTTAGGTGTAGGGATAGCAAGAAGGGCGTGGATTTCACGTAATTCGGTAATAAATACTTATGTTCTTAGCGACCTCTTAAAAGTTTTAAAAAAAAATGGATAAATTTGTTATTGAAGGCGGACATAGCTTAAAGGGCGAAGTGAAAATCAAGGGCTCAAAGAATTCTGCGCTTCCAATTCTTGCAGCAACTTTACTTTGCGAAGATGAATTTGTAATAGAAAACGTACCGTTACTCCGGGATATTTTTACAATAAAAAAAGTTCTTGAAGTTCTGGGGGTTACGGTAACCTTTGATGGAAATAAAGCAATAGTTGACACAAGGGGCGCCGTAGGCTATGAAGCTCCCTACGAACTGGTAAAACAGATGAGGGCAAGTTATTACGTACTCGGTCCTCTCCTTGCCAGAGTCGGTAGGGCATTAGTTTCATTACCCGGAGGATGCGCAATAGGGACAAGACCGATAAATCTTCATATTAGAGGGCTTAAAAAGTTAAAAGCGGACATTTCTATTACTCACGGATATATAGATGCCTACGGAAACAAATTAAAAGGGTCTCATATATTTCTTGAAGGTCCGAATGGCCCTTCTGTTGGGGCTACAATAAATGTTATGGCCGCTGCCACTCTTGCAAGTGGCATCACAGTTATCGAAGGGGCAGCAATGGAACCTGAAGTAACCGACGTTGCAAATTTTCTAAATAAGTGCGGGGCAAAAATAAAAGGACAAGGGACAAGAAGTATAGAAATAAGAGGAGTAAAAAAACTCCACGGTTGTGAGTATGAAATTATCCCTGATAGAATTGAAGCGGGAACGTTTGCCCTAGGAGC
>CAZRYJ010000108.1:2380-6998 GCA_964604245.1 uncultured bacterium
GGAGTATCAATCGTCAGAGAAAAAATATTTGAAGAAAGATTTATGCACATTTTAGAGCTTGCCAGGATGGGAGCAAATATAAAAAGAGAAAGCGACTACGTAGTAATAAAAGGTGTACCCTGCCTTTACGGTGCCGAAGTCATGGCTTCCGATCTCAGAGCTTCCGCAGCTCTTGTACTGGCTGGTTTATCAGCTTCAGGGACCACAGAAGTGCGAAGAATTTACCATATAGACAGGGGATATGAGAATATTGAAGAAAGATTAAAAAACTTAGGTGCACAAATATGGAGACAAGAAGAATAAATACCGATTTTTTGATAATTGGAAGCGGAATATCTGCTTTAAATTTTGCTCTTAGAGTTTCTAAAGATAAAAATGTATTAATCCTTACAAAAAAAGAAAGAACCGACACCAATACAAACTACGCACAGGGCGGCGTGGCTGCCGTCTTAGACAAAAAGGATTCTTTTGCTTCCCATATCCAGGACACTTGTAAAACCGGAGCAGGACTCTGCGTAAAAGAAGCTGTAGAAATAATGGTTAAAGAAGGTCCACCACTTATCAAAGATTTGATCGAATGGGGCATTGAGTTTACAAAAGATAAAACTTCAAATCTTGAACTCTGGAAAGAAGGCGGACACTCCAATAGAAGAATAGTTCACTCGGGTGATTTTACAGGAAGAGAAATTGAAAAAACCCTGATGTCGGCAATAAAACACCACCCAAATATAAGAATATTCGAACATCACATTGCTTATGAACTCATCGAACAGAACGGTGCAGTATATGGAGTTTTAGCTTTAGACGTTTCTACAGGTGAAATCATGCGGGTTTTTGCAAAAGTTACATTTCTTGCCACCGGAGGTGCGGGACAGGTTTATCAGCATACCTCCAATCCAACGGTTGCAACCGGCGATGGAATAGCTCTGGCATACAATGCCGGATGCAGAATTGTGGATATGGAATTCTTCCAGTTTCATCCTACAACGCTCTGGACACCTATGCATACGGAAAGACAGTTTCTTATTTCGGAAGCCGTTCGGGGAGAAGGTGCTATTCTAACGGACGGCAACGGAAAAAGATTCATGAAAGACTTTGACCCGAGAATGGAGCTTGCATCGAGAGATATTGTAGCACGTGCCTGTGATTCCGTGCTGAAAGAGAAGGGGTACGATTATGTATTCCTTGATATATCACATAAAGATTCCGAATTAATCAAAAGAACTTTTCCAAACATCTACAAAGAGTGCCTTAAGCATTCCATAGATATTACAAAGGAACCGATACCTGTCGTACCGGCAGCTCACTATATGTGCGGAGGAGTTTACACGGACCTTTATGGCAGAACAGACCTAAAAGGACTTCTGGCAGCCGGAGAGGTTGCTTTTACAGGAGTTCACGGAGCAAACAGGCTGGCAAGCAATTCTCTTCTTGAAGCTCTGGTTTTCTCAACAAGGGCAGTTAGTGTTGCCGAAGATTGGGGGGGTAGTAACCCCATCCGTAAAGACTCTAAATTTCAGGACGAAAAAAGGTCCAGAATAGGAGAAAGCGTCTTAGCTATTCACACAAAAAAGGAAATAAAACAAACAATGTGGGATTATGTAGGTATAGTACGTAAAGATTATCTTCTAAACAGAGCCCTCCGAAGATTTGAGCTTTATCTCGGAGAAATCGAAGAATTATTCGAAAACAGTTTTCTTTCAAGAGATATTGTTGAACTCCGTTCCCTCGTTACGGTCGCTTATCTTATAACAAAATCAGCCCTCATGAGAAAGGAATCCCGGGGACTTAATTACAATAAAGACCATCCGGAAGAAAAGGATGAATTTAAAAAACATACCTTTTTAAAAAAGGAGGAATAATGGATTACAAACTCATAACACGCCATTTTGATTCTTCAGATGAACTTGAGGCGCATATCTCAAAAAAAATCAATAAGCTTGCAAGATTTTCAAAATGGATAGACCATGTCGAAATCATAATAAACGGCAAAGACAATAAAGGAAACACTGAAATCAATCTTTCTATGCATCATAAAAAAATAAACGCAAAAGCAACAGGAGGGGACGCTTTTAAAACCACCACAGAAGCTTTCGATAAAGCAGAAAGACAGGTTAGAAGATTCGAGGAGAAAGTGACCAAACATCATGGAAGGCGCTAAATTAACCGTTAAAGATTTATTCGAAGGGATAAAAGGCTACATAAAAGTAGAACTGATCGCGGGAGAGAAAGGTACCTCCCGTGAAACAACTATAAAGTACGCAAGTAGACCTGCATATATCCTTGCGGGTTATGATAAGGATTTTCCTTCCGACTCAATTCAAATCATTGGCAACAGAGATATTGGATACCTCTCCACTCTTTCCAAAGATGAGCTGCGTAGAAGAATCGCCAAACTTCTTTCTTTTGAACCTCCTGCGATAATAATCACCTGTGGATATGAAGCACCGGAAGCACTCACCACAGGCTGCGAAGAATTAAATATTCCACTGATAAAGACTGACGCAGATTCTTCGCAAGCATTAGAAGTAATTCAATTTTATCTTGAAGAAAAGCTGGCAGATTCTGTTTACATCCATGGTGATTTAATCGATATTTTCGGTATCGGTCTGTTGATTACCGGAGAAAGTGGAATGGGTAAAAGTGAACTGGCGCTGGATTTAATTATCAGAGGGCACCGATTGGTCGCGGATGATATGGTCTGTGTAAAAAGAAAGAGAGACGTGTTGTTCGGCGAGGAAAAAGAAAAAGAAGATATTCTTATGCACAACATTGAGATACGAGGAGTGGGAATATTAAATGCAGCGGCACTCTTTGGAGTAAAAGCGATAAGAATGCGAAAAAGACTCGAAATGCAATTAGAATTGGTAAAGTGGGAAAAAAACAAAGATTACACAAGAACGGGGCTTGAAACAGAAGAAGTTAATATATTAGGCGTTCCAATACCCAAAATAAGTATTCCCCTCGTGCCCGGAAAGAATATAGCCATTATTGCAGAAGTGGTTGCCATGGACTACCTGGGAAAGGGTGTAGGATTTTATTCCGGGGAAATATTCGAACACGAATTGATAAAAAAACTTCAGAAAAAAAGAAAAAGATACATGCGCTTAGAAGAGGATGAAGAATAGTATACCTTTCGGACCTATACCATCAAGAAGACTTGGCAGGAGCCTGGGAATAAACAATATTCCTCCCAAGATATGCACTTATTCTTGTATATATTGCCAGGTGGGCAAAACTTACGATCTTACAAAAAAAAGAAGAGAGTTCTATCAAATAGAAGAAATCAAAAGTGCGGTTTTCAAAAAAATCAAAGAGATAAAAAAACAAAAAGAAAAAATAGATTTTCTGAGCTTTGTCTCGGATGGTGAACCAACATTAGATATCAATCTGGGAAAAGAAATAGAATCATTAAAAGATTCCGGTATTCCGATTGCAGTTATCACAAATAGTTCTCTAATAAACCAGGCGAACGTCAAAAAAGATTTAGGCAAAGCCAATTGGGTTTCCGTTAAGATTGACGCATCAAGCGAAAAAATTTGGAAAAAAATCAACCGTCCACACCCCGATCTATCATTAAAAAAAATACTTGAAGGAATTGCCGAATTCAGTAACGAATACAAAGGAAGTCTTAACACTGAAACCATGTTAATAGATTGTATAAATACGGATAAAAATCACATGAAAAAAATTGCTGATTTTATCGGAACTTTAAAAATAAATAAAGCGTATATTTCAATTCCCACAAGACCTACTACAATCAAACTTCTTAAGGTCCCTGACGAGGAAACAATCAATTTTGCTTACAGTTTATTCACGGAAAAAAATCTAAACGTTGAACTGCTAACCGGCTATTCTCCTATCGAATTCCCGGTAACAAACAACGTAGGAGAAGAAATACTTAGCATTACGTCCGTTCATCCGATGAGGGAAGAGGATGTAAAAAACATCCTGGATAAAGTAGATGCTGATTGGAATATTGTAGAAAAACTGTTGGAGGAGGGAAAAATAAAAATGGTAAAATTCGGGAAAAATAAATTTTTCCTGCGAAGTTTTAAAAGGAATATTCTAAATGGGTAAAATAAGTGATAATTATAGGAAAATAAGAGATTCAATAAAAGATGATGTAACAATAGTTGTTGCAACAAAAACAAGAAGTATAAAAGAGATAAAAGAAGTAATCGAAGCCGGAGCAGAACATATCGGAGAAAACTATGTTTATCCCGAAGCTTCCGAAAAATACGAAGAATTAGAAGATATGTTTATTAAATTGAAATGGCATCTAATAGGACATCTCCAAAGCAACAAAATAAACAAAGCCATTCCGATTTTCGACTTAATACATACGGTAGATTCAATAGAGAAAGCAATAGAAATTAACAAACGAGTTGAAAATGCCGGAAAGATATTTATCCCCGTTCTTTTAGAAATAAATAGCGGAAAAGAAAAAACAAAAACAGGATTCAAGCCTGTCGTAACGAAAATTAAAAAAGCTTTGATTCAGATGGAAGATTTAAAACACATAGAGATTAGAGGACTTATGACAATGGGTCCTGCCGAGGGCAACCCGGCTGACGCAAGACCTTACTTTACTCTAACAAGAAAAATTTTCGAAAAA
>CAZRYJ010000109.1:0-6704 GCA_964604245.1 uncultured bacterium
ATTGATACTCCTTCACCCTTCATTTTATTACCGGACATTCCTTTCTCTGCCTGCACTGTTAAAGGAACAGCTATAAGTAAACTCATCATGATAAAAAATATCATCATACCATACTTTTTCATAATTCCTCCATTTTTAAAGGTTTAAATTTATTTTTAAAGAGTAGTTGTAAATCCATTTTGCAATCATTCTAATAACTCCTATTTACCTTCTTTGCAGATATGACCCAACAAACTTTGTATTGGTTCCATTTTCAATTAGCCACAAAGGCACTAAGACACAAAGTATTCATTTTTTACTAAAACCTAGCTTAACCAATGAGAACACAAAAAAAAGTTTCCAATAAAAAAAAGCCGACTCAACCGAGCCGGCTTTTTTATTCGAATTTCCGGTCTTCTTACCTCAAAACCGTAATCTTATGGACCTCGTGCTTGCTATCCAGGTCTGACTTAATTCGGAGGAAATATACGCCCACTTTGAATCGACCGAAGTTTAAATCTTCTCTACCCCTCTTCAGAGTAAGATTTTTTCTATCTACAACTCTCCCAACAATATCGATAAGATCAATGCTTGCCTTCCTGTCATAATTAGAGGATACATTTAAAACTATATTTCCCGTGATTATAGGTGAAGCTAATTTAATATAGTTTTCGTATATTTTCTCGGCTTCGGTGGTTTTAAAAGTTGAAGTCTCGGTTCCCACAGTCGATATAACAAGATATCCCACAGCTTCGTCAGGATTACGATGTCTAACCTCTTCATCTTCTGACTGTTCCTCTTCCACCTTTATCTGTACACTCGAACTACTTAGATTTCTATATCGAAGTACAGACGGATCGTCTCCATCCTCCGTATTCATATTAGCAAGTACTAAAGGCGAATCTATAGACTGTCCGAAATTTATTGTATGCCAGTCATGAGTTACAGAATTGGAAGTCTTTACGGCAATAAAATCCTTTCCGTCAATCTGTCCTGTACCCGGTGAGACGGCTATGTAATGAACTGTCTCGCCCGGATGTTCTCCGTCATTCCCCTCTTCTTCCTGTAATCTTACAACAAACCTACGCCTGGTAAGCCCACGAATCCTTGTACACACCGCAGAACTGTCGTTATAAGTAACCACTTGAGTCAATAAAACCGGACGCTCCGCGAGACTGTGCGTAAAGTTTTTTAAATAGCTTTGATGGTCAATGTTGTTCATCTTACCAGCTTCCCAGACTCCGCCACCAATATCCTGCGCACCTTCTTCCATTACTATATAAGATATAGTCTCCGTTGGATGGCTTCCATCCAGATAATCCCATTCATCCAGCTGGAATTTGAATCCACTCGAAGTTACATCTTTCACTCTTATAGTAGTTGGATCCGTGTCTTCATAAGAGGGAGGCCCCATTACCACGATCGGATCGGTATAAGTATGTGAGAAATTAACAGTATGCCACTGGAAACTACTGGTCTGATTTACCGAGATTTCACCGAATTCGTACTCTTTGGCTTCGGTTACAGTAGCCTCGTTGGAATAGGCTGAATTACCTGTACTGTTATAAGCTCGTATCCGATAAGTGTAAATTACCCCCGGTTCAACTCCTTCGTCCGACCAACTTGTTACGTCTGAATCAACAGTGACTAAATCAGAAAAAGAACCCTCTCCTTCTTTCCTTTCTATTTTAAACCCGTCTTCGATACCCGAGTTGTCAACCCAGGTAAGATCGACCTGTGTACCTGAAACCGCTGTGGCAGTAAGATCACTCGGAGCTTCAGGCCCTCCCGATATAACCAGATACCCAAAATCTTCGGTAATATGCTCGATTTCAGTATCTCCTGATTGTTCTTCCTCGACTCTCAAATATACACTCGATTCGCTTATATTATTGTACCTCAAAGCGCAGGGATCGCTTTCGTTAAAGCTCTGCATTCCTGCGATAAGTATAGGCGACTCAATAGTTCCAATGTAATCGGTCCAGACCTCATTATACCATTCATCAGGGAGGCAATTAGTCTTTCTTAGTACCAGGAACTTTCTGCCATCAAGTTCACCGTAGTTCGGCTGCATTGCGATATAATGAATGTCCTCCGGCGGATAAACGAAACCATCACTGTATTCCTGTTCCTGCAGCCTTATTTTGAAACTATTCTCTGTAATATCCTTTACTCGGGTTACTGCGGCTGACGCATCATTGTCCGTCACCCTTTGAGCAAGAATAACCGGAGAATCGTCAAAGTTTTCGTATTCAAAATTAACCGTTTTCCAGCAATCATTCACTCCGGAAATAGAACCGGCTTCCCAGATTGAGCCACCAACATCCCACACACCTTCTTCCATCACCATATAAGATATGTTTTCCGTTCCATGGATTCCGTCAAGATAATCCCACTCATCAAACTGAAACCAGAAATAAGAAGAGCGGACTCCCCTTACTCTTATCGTTGTAGGGAGATTGTCATTACAAGAGGGAGGTCCCATTACAACGATAGGATTATGATATTTATCTAATGATTGAACAGGTGGAAGTAAAACCTGATGCCACTTTAAAGAGTCGGGCTGATTTACCGAAATTGTACCGAAGTCGTAAGGATTTGTAGTCTTTACGGAAAATTCTTCGGAGTAATTTGAATATCCGGCATAATTATACGCCCTTACCCGGTAAGTGTAAGTTTTCATCGGCTCAAGACCCGTATCCAAATATTTTTCATCGTTTGTATCAAAAGTCTTTATCTGAGAAAAAGAGCCTGCGTTTTCTTTTCTTTCTATTGCAAAACCAGCTTCATTATCCGAATTATCCTCCCATTTAAGATAAACTTCCGTAGGCCAAACTCTTTCCCCACCACCAAAGAGACCAAGGTCACTGGGAGGATCAAGAGTTTCTGTACCTCCGCCTACTTCTGATATTACAATGTAGCCCACACCTTCTGCGTTATGGCCGACTTCTTCATCTCTTGACTGTTCCTCTTCCACCTTTATCTCCACACTTGAATTTCCTGGATTTTGATAACGAAGCGCAGCCGGATCGGTCCCATCCATAGTATTCATATTTGCCAGTACCACAGGTGAATTTAAAGACTGTCCGAAACTTATCGTATACCAATTATGATTTACAGAATTAGGAGTCTTTGAAACAATAAAGTCCTTATCCCTTACCTTACCATGCCTATCATATATATGCCCGGAACCCGGTGAGAGGGCGATATAATGGACTGTCTCTCCTACATGTATTCCATCATTCCCTTCCTCTTCCTGAAGCATTATCTCGAAACTGCTTGTGCTTACATTCTTTAACCTTGTTACAACAGCTTCTTCTCCATTTTGGGTCACAACCTGAGTTAGAATAATCGGTTCTTCGGAAAAAAATCCTTCCTTAAGCTCGACTGTTTCAAAATTAACATTCAAGTTTTCTATTTTCCCAGCCTGCCATTTGAAATTATCAAGTGAATGCGCTCCTTTTTCTACGACAAGATAAGGGATTATTTCCGCTCCATGTGCTTCTTCCAGATAATCCCATCCATTCAATTGAAACTTAAAACCATCTCGAGTTATATCTTTTACTCTTACGGTTGTTGGAGAATTATCATTATAGGAAGGAGGGCCCATTATCACAATCGGATTTACAAACTTTTTGAATTCGCCTAAATCCAGACATAGGGAATCCCAGGTGCCGGTCGTGTTTACTGAAACTACCCCCGCTTCTGGTCCTGCTATTTTGGGCTTGTAGAACCCATAAATAGTACTATCAGGCACATTCGCCATTTTCATCTTTACGTACCCGTTGTCTCCCCAGTCGGGACCGACACTATTTTTAACTATCCAATAACCCACCTGTACGTCGTTAATCGTTGTATCTCCCCAGCCTACTAATACCATACAGTGCGCACCATCCGTATAATCCTTAAAATTACGCCACAAAGAGAAAATGCCTCCCGAATAAGTCTCATAATATGGTTTTATCGGATCATACGAATCATAATATACCGAGAAAGTCAAAGGAGTTTCCATGAGGTTTTCCTTGATTGTATTTTTCCACTCTTCAAGATCCCGTGCACCCCTTGTCCAACTTTCATAACCGGAAAGTTTTATCAATTTAGAATCACAATCCGAACATAATTCGCAATAGGCATCATTTGGATTATCTCTCGCGACATAGGGACAACATTCCTCTGTAACAATACCGTATTTAATAATATTTTTAAAAACCCTGTTTGGGTGACCTCCATTACAAGCCTTACCAGATTCACCATAAATTTTGCAGATACCATGCTGTTCGGAGAGGTCGAGGTCAAAATCCGGATCGCCCATATCTATGTTAGAAAAAGCTTCAATCGCTCCCAAAACACCCATCATATAACAGGAACCGCAGTATCTTCCGAAGAATCCTCCAGCCGTTTCGTCTCTAAATACATAAACTTGATTTTTAACAGAAGTCATCCAGTTTTCACCACCCTTGTTACGCCAATCGAAGGAGGCGGGCAAATCGACTCCCGAATAACTTCCAACAACAGCTTCTCCTTCAAATTCCGGAAGTTCCAGAGAAGAACATGATTCACAAATGTCTTCAATTCCTCTGTAAGATTTTAAATTATCAGCGTTCGGGGATCCCATTAAAGCAAATGTCAAATCCGCTGTTAAATTCCAATTGTTTGTTTTAATGTTTTCTCTTGCCTCTCTTAAATATATGAACCTATCGTATGTGTAAGACTCGAGAGCTTGCCATACCTGAGCACTTCTATCTCTCTGGTAATTATCTCCCTCTATATTAAATTTTGCGGCTTCACTGTAAGTATATTTTTCTCCATCTATATCTCCTTCGATAAAAACATACAAAGAGCAAGTACCAAGATCATGAAGTATTTCTTTTATATATTTATTCAGTTCCGGGTTATCTATATATGAAAAATGCCCTTCTTCGATTTGTTCGGGTGAAAATCTCGCCAGAAATCTATTATCGATAAATACACACCCCAGAGGGTCACCCACATCTCCATCCGGATCGTCAAAAGAATTAGGAGTAAAAGAAATGCTCACTATTCCTCCATCATAAGACAGATTAACTCCCTCTTCAGGAAGATCTCTCCAAAGGCGATCAACAGAAAAGGTGTTGTTAGCTTCATCGAGCTCGTCATCTTCATAATTACCGTAATCGACTTCATAAGTCACTGTGTGTACCCCGGGTGTACTAATTATGAAATCGTCGTCAAAAACCTTAAAAGAACCGGGGGCTAAGGGTATAAAGGCATCATCGATATGTACAACCTTAACTCCATCCACGAATATCGCTAAATCCAGGTGCTCCGACATACCATCACCGATATTTTTAACCGCGAAATTCACGTAAATAGGATCTCCTGTTTTTAGAATAGCGCTGGAAGGAGCTGTAGTATCCCCCTCTTCCATAGAACAAACAAGAGGAGAAGACCATCCATCGGGCGCAAAAGGAACAAGATCCGGCTGTGACTCAGGCTCATCCCAAGAGTAATCAGCGGAAAAGGTGTTGTTATCTTCATCGAGTTCATCTATATGATCACCCTTATCAACCTTATAAGTAACTGTGTGTATTCCGGGTGAATTAACTATGAATTTCTTACTAAAATCCGCACGATAATCATCGGGGCTTAAGTTTATAGGGATATAGTCATCCACAACCGTATCTCCATCCACCAATATCACATAATCGCTTGCAGAACACATCTTATTACCAACATTGCCTACCGCAAAGCTTACATAAGTATAAACACCCGTTTTCAGAGTATAATCGGGTGTGATAGCCCCCTCCTCAAGAGAACAAATAAGAGGAGCGCTCCACCCATTGGGCCTATAAGGAACAAGATCCGGCTTATTCTCAACCCATTGATAATTAGCGGAAAAGGTGTTGTTATCTTCATTTATTTCGTCTTCATTCTCATTGTAATCAATCATACCGGTAACTGTGTGTGTCCCGGGTGAATTAACCTTGAATGTTTTACTGGGAAATATATGGGTTTTACCGGGATCTAAGTATATAGGGGCATAGTCATTCACAACCACCTCTCCATCCACCATTATCACATAATCGCCTAAAGAGGCTTTCTTATTACCAATATTTTTTACGGCAAACCTTACATAATTAGTAACACCCGCTTTTAGAGTATAATCGGGTGTGGTAGCCCCCTCCTCAAGAGAACAAATAAGAGGAGCAGCCCACCCATCGGGCGTATAAGGAACAAGATCCGACATGGGAACAGACATAACCTTAAACGTTACAGCAAAACACAAAACGAAAAGAATAAACTTTTTCATAAAACCGCCTAATTTCCGATAAAATATAAATTAATTATTTGTTCAAAATCCAGTTAATCATTATGAATTCAAGATTAAGTAAATAAAAACATATGTCAAGGCTTTTTCTAGAAAGCTGATTCTCCCAATAAAGAAAAAACGATTTATTTAACTAAGAAACAAACTAAAGATACTAAAAAAACAATTGAATCACAAAGGACAAAAAGTGCACAAAGCCCATAACCCCCAAATCCCAAATTAGCCATTAAAAAGTTTAATGGCTAATTTATTATTGTCCGTTAAATGAATACGTGATAAACTCTTCCACATCCTGCGGAATCACATAAGGGTAGATACTATCAGTAACTGACGATATAAATGTATCACCCCAGGAAGGGTTTTCGGGTCTCGCCCTAGAAACATTAAGACCAATAACAAAGGACAAGAAAAAAACCAC
>CAZRYJ010000110.1:0-6698 GCA_964604245.1 uncultured bacterium
GAATGATTAATAATGTTAATACCATACTTAATACAGGAATCTTTTGCGTTTTCAAGATCGGTCCCATCTCCTATCTTGTATAAATAAAATTCTGCTAGAGGAACTAAATCAAAGATAGCTTCAGCCACGGCTGTACCATGAGGAGTTGTGGCTTGGAATCCGCTAATCGTAAAATTGCAACTATCATAGGATGAAGGTATATCACCCTCAGCCTGTGCAGCTGTTAAGGACATGAATCCACCATCGATAACGGCGACTTTAACGTCTGAACCCGTATAGCCCCACGATTGCCATTCGTCGGCGTTCATTGAGTCTACACCTTCACTGGTGACAGCGTGTTCCTTTGGTCTCAGGGGCGGGCTGATTACTCCGAGTTCTTTAATTGCGGTTGATACATTCTCAAGCTCGCTTATTGGTATTTCAACTCTCATGGAGTGTTTTGCTTTTGCTTGAATCCTTGAGCCGAAAACTCTTAAATTATTCTCATCGATGTCTGCCGTTGTAATACCCGGTTTGGTTGAAATAGTTACAACTACTCTATCTTCGATAAGTTGCAGATCGGATTGCCTGGCGAATTGTATATATTCTCCCTTCTCGGCGTGAAGTTTATAAAGTCTGTCTAAGCGTGAGGAAAGGCTTTTTATTTGTTTGGGTTTGTGGTCAGTTTTGGGAGGTGATTCGATTCGAAAATCCGTTATGTTAATTTTTTCGTAATCTCTGGCAAAAACCGGATCGATTTGTATGCCTATGATGAAAAATAGCAGTATAAATGTTTTTTTGTTCATTTTTTCACTCCTTATTATTAAAATAATAATAATAATTTGTCAGTTTATGTCAACCGTCTAATGGCAGTATTGTTTCCCGGTTTTAAAAATCCCTTCATTTTATAGAATGTGTGTATGAACTTTCCTGTGTGTATTCCGATTTCCCCCTTGACAAGGTTTGAAAAATCAGTATTATTTATAATAATATGAAGAAAATTATAGGATATTTAGCTGGAATCATAATAGTTTTTTTCTTTTTTGACGTTGCCGATGTTTTTGCTCAAAATTGCAGTTGGAGAAGTTACATAGATCTCCCAACTGCAAATATTTCAGACGGGTTTTTCGTTAATTTTAATGGAGGTTACGCCCTCTCCAGTGAAGCCGTGAATAATTTTGACGTTAACGGTTCAATAGAATACGGTATATCTGGTTTTATTGCGGGCTTAAAAGTGTATACGGAAAAAACCTTCTGTCTCGATTTAGCTTATCAAATTATGGAACAGAGTGGTTCTTTCCCCAGTTTATCTCTTGGTCTTGAAAATATTACAAATAAGAGTCATGTATCTCCGCTTGGGGAGGCAGGTTTAATAGATGAGTTGTATTCTCCGAGACCGCCGGAAGTGGCTTCAGCTTATCTGGTTGCTACGAAGGAATTAAGCAGTATTGTTGAGATGACGTTTGGTTTAGGGCGGGGGAGATTTGTAGGTTATGGTCCGCGTAGTAAGTATTTGAACATAGATGCTTTTTCCGATGAGAAGCACGAAGACTTTGGAGTCGGTCTTTTCAGCGGAATGAAATTTTCTTTTCCTGTTGGGGCTGCGTTTATTCTTGAAACGGATGGTAGAGATGCAAATATGGGATTCCGGTATGAGGCTGGTATATGGAAAGGTACTTTGAGCCTGGATAAAATCGAGCACTTTTTCGCTGATTCGGATTCTTTAATCAATGCTCCCTGGTTGAGTTTATCTTTGTCTTTTAATCCGGTAGGTGGTGAAGGCAAAGCTGATGAGACGGGTACGTTAAGGATAACCCTAAAGGATCAAAGTAGCGGAAGCCGTATTCCGGGTAAAATTATTGTTTCAAAAGGGAATGTTGAGCAAAATTTTGATATTTTAACTACAAAAGAAACCGTACTTCAATTGGAACCTTATGTTTACAAAATTACCGTTTTCTCTGCCGGGTACAAAATGAAAACTGCCAATATTCCGGTTAAAGCCCGAGGTGATTTGGATTTTGAGATTAGTTTATCTAAAGTGATAAATCCTGTGGTTAAACAATCTATGGATTTGACAAAAGCAGCAGCTACTGATTATAAATATGGTCGTCTTAAAGAAGCAAGGAAAAAACTTGAAGAAGCAATTGCTTTATATCCGAAAAATAAGAAAGCACAGAAAGGTTTGCAGCTGGTTAAAAAAGCCTTTTCGGACAATATTGGTTCGCTGAAGAATAAGGCAAGAGCTCGTGAGGGATCCGGGGATATAAGGGGTGCAATAACTTTGTGGGAGCAGGTTCTCGCTTGGGAGGAAAACCCCGCTGCAACCCAAAAACATATTCAAAGTTTAAGGGATAGACTGGCTGCAGGAAGTAAGAAACCTGCCAGGACCAGAACAACCCCTAAGGTTACAAAGAAGGCTAAGGCTCCGGTAAAAAAGGAACCTTCTTTATCCAAACAGCAAATTGCTGATCTGTATACTAAAGGTTTGAGTGCTTATTTTGACGGTAATTATAAGGAAGCGATAAAGTATTTTCAAAAAGTGCTTAGTGCGGATCCCACTCATGCACAGGCTAAACGTTATCTTGGAGAAGCCAAGAAACATTAATGCTGTATAAAGATGCAGGGGTCGATATCCGAAAGGCAGAGGATGCCCTTTCAGAGATTAAACATTTAATAAAAAAAACCTTAACAAATAACGTTCTAAATTCTCCCGGTCATTTTGGCGCAACATATAAAATCCCAGCAGGATATGAAAATCCTGTTCTTGTTTCATCGATTGATGGAGTTGGTACGAAAATCCTCATTGCTGCCGATTATGGCTATTATGAAGGTTTGGGTCGTGATATTGTGAATCATTGTGTTAATGATATTCTGGTTATGGGAGCCAGGCCAATGTATATTCTCGATTATTTTGGTACAGGTAAACTTGATAAAAAGGTAATAACCGAGGTTGTAAGGGGTATGGCTGCGGCTTGCGAGGAAAATGAATGTTCCCTTATTGGGGGAGAAACCGCCGAAATGCCCGATCTGTATGAGGATAATATCTTTGATCTTGCGGTTCAGATAACAGGTATAGTGGAACAGGATAAAATAATAGACGGAAGTAAGATTGAGGAAGGAGATAAAGTTTTCGGTCTTGCCTCTACAGGGTTTCACACAAATGGTTATTCTCTTATAAGGACTGTTATAAAAAATGCCGGACTTTCGCTGGATAAGCATATAGAAGAATCGAATGGAGTCCTGGGCGATTTATTACTTGTGCCCCATAAGTCTTATTATAGAGAAGTTTTTCCTCTTTTAGATGCAATAAAAGGAATATGTCATATTACCGGAGGGGGTTTTTACGGTAATATCCCGCGTATTTTACCACAGGGTCTTACTTGTCATATAGATGTTGACAGTTTTGAAGTTCCCGACCTTTTCAGATTTATTCAAAAGAAAGGAAGAATCCCGGAGAAAGAAATGTTTTCTGTTTTTAATATGGGTATAGGAATGATTTTAGTCTGCAGGGAGGATATTGGTTTAGGAATAGAAATAGGAAAAATTAAAAAAGGTGATGTCCCGGTAGAAATTAATGGGATTTGATTTATTTAAGAATAGAAGAAATATAATATCACTTATAGCATCCGTATTTTTTGCGGTTCTTCTGTGGTATTATGCGAAAACCAATGAAATTGTTGTGCTTGATAGTACCCTTATGGTGCAAATAAAAACCCCTAAAAATATAATTATAAAAGGTACTTCTTCTGACTCGGTTAAGTTAAGAATCAGGACTAAAAAGAGACAGCATAATATTTTGAAGAAAATTTCTCCTGTTATTAAGTTGTCTTACGATTTTCCCGGTATCTATAAGTTTAAACTTGATGAAAGCAAACTCTCTTTTCCGGTTTTATTGGGGATTGAAGATTATGAGATTCAAGCTCCGGATTCCATTCAAGTTGAGCTGGATTCGTTAATTAGAACAGAAGTAAGTATAACTTCTGTAAAGGGTATGGCTTTTGAGCCGGATAAGGTTGTCATAGTGGGGCCAAAGAGTATGGTCTCTAATATTGAATATCTTTCGCCGGATTCTATACCTAAAGGAATTTTTACAACTATTACTATAGGAAATCCATTAATTGAGGTTTTCCCGAATAAGATAAGAGTAAGACATTGATGATACTGGGTTTAGAAACTTCCTGCGACGAGACAGGTGTTGCCCTTTTGGAAGATGGAAAGGTATTATGCAATAAGATTTACTCTCAGCAGATTCATAGTCGGTTTGGGGGTGTTGTACCAGAAATAGCTTCACGGGAGCATACCGAAAGAGTACTTTCGATGACTAAAGAAATTCTGAAAGAAAATAAGAAAGCTGTGGGTGATATTGATGGTATTGCAGTAACTTATGGTCCGGGTTTACTGTGTTCTCTTCTGATTGGTTTGAATTTTTCAAAGGGATTATCTTATTCAATTGGAGTGCCTTTTGTAGGTGTTAACCATCTTGAGGCTCATATTTATTCTCCCTTTATTACTTCTGAGGAGTATTCTTATCCGTTTCTTTCACTTTTGGTTTCCGGAGGACATACGTCGATTGTAAAGGTCAACGGTTTCAGGGATTATGAGGTTCTTGGTTCGACTCTTGACGATGCCTGTGGTGAGAGTTTCGATAAAGTTTCTAAACTTATCGGGCTCGGTTATCCTGGAGGTCCTGCAATTGAGCGTTTTGCACAGGAAGGAAACGAGGACGCATTTGATTTTCCTGTGCCTGATCCTGAAGCTCTAAATTTCTCTTACTCAGGATTGAAAACCAGCGTTCTATATGCTTACCGGGATATTTCACAGGAAGAAAAAGTTCACAGAATCCCAGATATAGCTGCTTCTTTTCAAAAATCGGCGATCCGGTCATTGATTATTAAGTTAAAAAGAGCTATGAAGATGACCGGAATTAATAGAATCTCAGTATCCGGGGGGGTATCTGCCAATAAACGTTTAAGAAAAAGTCTTGAAGAGTTAGATGTTGAATGGGTCGCACCTCGCGAGGAGTTTACGGTCGATAACGGAGCGATGATTGGTTTCCTCGGATATAAACTTTTCCGGCAGGGAGTGAAGTCGGACTTTAGTTTAAAAGCAAACCCGAAACTTTTTTTGAATTAGCCACGAAGACACTAAGACACGAAGAGCAAAAAAAATTTTATTGAACCACAGAGTACACAGAGAAAAAAGAACACACAGAGAGCACAGAGCCCACACTACACAACCCCAGATTTTATTTTGTTGTTTAAATATAAATCCCAACCCCAAAATCCTAATTTTACCAGTTTACTAATATACTGTCATTTATTCAAAATGACTATATCCACGTGGGGGAGTAAGTTCGCCGTCGATATAAACGCCCTTCCCATCAGATACATAACCGATTTCACTCACAAACTTTTCTTTTATTTTATCGGGAGATGTAAACAGGAGTTCGAATTCTTCTCCCGATGTTAAAACGGATTCTTTTAAGTCAAGAGAATGTTTTTCGGCGAATTTCTTACACTCCGAAGGTATGGGTATATTCTCGAAATTTATATTAAGTTTTTTTTCACTTTCTTCCGCCAGGTGATTAGAGTCTATTAAGAGTCCATCAGATATGTCTATCATAGAATTTAACCGGTATTTTCGAGTGAGTTTTAAAGCTTCTTCGCATCTTATTTCCGGGGTTAAGTGGTATTTGGTTATGGGAGATTTTATTTTTTTTTGTAGAGCTAGAAATCCCATACCTGCTCCGCCAAGATTTCCCGTAAGGTAAATCTTATCGTTTTTTTGTGCCCGGCGGCGGAAAATAGGCTTTTTTACTGAGCCTCCTACTGTTATACTTAAGAATAAGAAAGGAGATCTGGCAGTATCTCCACCAAGTAATTTAATAGAATATTTATTTTCCAGGTATTTCAGGCCGCGAAAAATTTCATTTATCTCTTTAATTGTTTGATTTTCTCTGATACCAAGGTTTAAAAAATACCATTCTGGTTTACCCCCACAAGCGGCAATATCCGATAGTGCAGAAGCAAGCGCTTTGTAGCCAATATTGTAAGGAGAAAAAATAGAGGGAGTGAAGTGCACTCCCTCTATAAATGAGTCTGTACTTACGATCTGGTTTTTGCTGATTTGAACAGTATCATCTCCAATCCACGCTCTCTTTTTCCTAAGGGATTGGATTATTTGTCTTTCCAGATCTTTAAATATTTTTACGTTTTTTTTACCTTACAGCGTCCTTCAAGCTTTTACCTGCACGGAAGATAGGAACGTTTCTCGCAGGAACTTTAACTGTCTGACTCGGTTTCTGGGGATTTCTGGCGATCCTTGCTTTTCTATGCTTTACGTCAAAAACTCCAAAGCCTACAATAACAACACGTTTTTTGCTTTGCAGCGATTTGATGATGTTATCGATAAGACTTTCTGTCATTGCTTTAGCTTCCGATTTTTTGCATCCACAATCCTTTGCTACTGCGTCAATCAATTCTTTTTTGTTCATTTAATAGCCTCCTTTTATTGTTATGTAAGAAGTTTAAGCATTTTTGCTTATATGTCAAGGGGTTTTTTAAAAAATGGGTAAAAATTTATTAAAAATCAAGTTTTAAAACTTTTAACAATAAAGCTTTCTTTAATCATCTTTGGCATAGATGTCTATGGTATTAATAGTGATAAAGGCTTTTATCGCAAGGCTTTTAGGGCAGAAGGTTAATTTGCTGATTTTTTGA
>CAZRYJ010000111.1:0-6692 GCA_964604245.1 uncultured bacterium
ATTTTTTATCTGCGTCCATTATTATAGATTCTTCGAATCTAAGTAAAATGGTTAATAACTGCGTCGTGAGTCGCGTGTCGTGAGTCATGAGTCAAAAAACAACAAAAACCTCTTCGTGTCTTAGTGCCTTCATGGATAATTTTCCTTGACATTTCCTACAAAATATCTACAATTCAAATCATGAATTTAGATTTAGAAAGCAAAAAAGTACGTCAACTTGGTAAGAACGAACAAATTCCATATGATTTATTATTGCTTGCAGACGAAGCAATGGAAGCAATCAATAAATACATTTATGACTCCGACATCTATATACTGGAAATAGAAAATAAAATTTTAGCAGTCTACGTACTTCAATTATTAAAAAAAGATGAAATAGAAATTAAAAATATAGCTGTAGATAAAGATTATCAAGGACAAGGAATAGGAAAATTTTTATTAAGGGACGCCACCAATAAAGCAAAGGAACAAGGATTTAAAACTATGCTTATCGGAACATCAAATGCATCTTTCAAGCAATTGTATATATATCAAAAATCGGGTTTTGAAATATATGACATAAAAGAGAATTTCTATATCAATAATTACCCCAAACCTATCTACGAAAACGGATTATTGTTAAAACATATGATTATGCTAAGAAAAACAATAGCATAGTCGATAACTAACAGCAATTAGGTTTTAGTTTTTAATGAAAACAAAAAAAATCTCTGTGTTCTCCGTGGTATTTTTTTAAAACAATTTGTGCTATTTGTGTGATTTGTTGTTAAAAACTCTTCGTGCCTTCGTGGTAAGAATATCCTTGACATAATACAAATATTGTATATATTATCAATACATATATTGTATATAGGAGGTTAAATTGAAGAATAAAACTGTAAATATATCGTTTAAGAAAGAATTGTTAAAGAAAATCGACGACATCGCAAAAGAAGAATCCCGTTCCCGGTCTGAGCTTGTACGTGAAGCGGCAAGGATCTACATCGAGAGAAAAGAAAGATGGAAAAAGATTTTTTCTTACGGAGATATCCTTGCCCGGGAAAAGGGACTTGCTGAAGCGGATTTGGGAAAAGAAATAGAAACTTACAGAAAAGAGAAATAACTTGTTCAAAGTCGTTTTTGACACTAACGTTTTAATCTCTGCTATTTTATTCGGCGGTTCTCCCAGAAAATGTCTGGAACTCGTAATAGAGGGTGAAATAGAATTGTACCTTTCAAAAGAGATTATTCGTGAAGTTGAGGGAGTTCTATCCAGAGAAAAGTTTAATATTACAGAAGAAAACTTGCGTTACATAATTTCCTCTCTTGATTCTATCGCGAAATTTGTTAGTCCGAAAACCAAATTAGATGTAATAAAAAAAGACCCCCAAGATAATAAAATACTTGAATGCGCGATCGAATCGGAAGCCGATTTTATTATATCCGGAGATACTCATTTACTGGAACTTTCAGAATTTCGAAAAATAAAAATATTAAAACCAGCCGATTTTTTAAAACAATATTTTTGATTCTATAACTCTGTGGCTCCGTGTGAGTAAAAAAATAGCTAACGGCTGTAAGAATTATTAATTTTGAATTATGAATTTTGAACTGAAAAAACAACAATAAAAAATTTAGTGTGTTTTGCGTGTTTAGTGGTTGAATAAAATGTTTTTCCTTTGTGCCCTCCGTGGCTCCGTGTGAGCAATTAGGTTTTAGGTCTTCGGTGTTAGGTTTTAGTTTTGACTCTTGACACAAGACTGCTGACTCGCGACTGTTGAATTTACTTTTAGTAAATTCAGCATTGACAAAACTTCACTTCTGAAATATACTCCTAAAAAGATTAAGGAGGTTTATATGAAGTTAATTAAATTATATAGTATTTTATCTCTTATGTTTTCATTCAGTCTATTGGGACAAATCACTATCGACTCAGATGAAGTACCTCATGAAGTAGGAACGGAGTGGATAAAAAACAGCGCGCTCAATGTAACAGTTACCCTAGGTTCAACCGGTGGACCTCAAACCTGGAATTTCACATCTCAGCCTTTGGGCGCAGAAAATAGTCCTGCTATAATTGTCGAACCTTCTCTAAGTCCATATTCAGATTCCTTCCCGGACGCAAATCTTGTTTACTGCTCACCCGCAGGCTCCGACACAGTCTATCAATATTACAATCTTAATAGTAATTATATATTAATACTGGGGTTGGGAGCAGTATCCTCCACCACACCTTTTGTATGGGAATACGACCCACCAGATTCGATCCCCTGCCCTCATAGTTATGGTAGTTCTTATGGTTTTCATTACGGGTTTCGCGAAGAAATAGTTCCCGGCAGTTACATGGCATATGATCATTACGGATTTGTAGAATATGACGCTTACGGTACTGTCATTATACCTTACGATAGTTTTGAGTGTCTACGTGCGCGTGTCTACGATACTTGTGCTATGACAATGTACGTAAGCGATATCCCTGTTTATTCTGATACTATAGCTTTTATAAACTACCAATTCGTAGCAGAAAATCGCGGAGGGGTCGTCTGCGTAAAAAGCGATACAAATGAAACAAACCCAAATTACACCGATGCTTTTATACTTGAAAGACTCACATCATTTACCAGCGGTATTGAAGAATACGACAATATCGAATGTATGCATTACCCGCGTCTATTTTCAGAATATACAACAATCCAATACTCTCTCGCAGAACAAAACCATGTAGAATTAACATTATATGATATAAATGGGAGAATTATAAAAACGCTGGTCAACGATATTCAAGCCAAGGGAGACTATTCATATAGATGGAATGGAGATAATAACAGCGGCCAATTACTCGGAAGCGGAACCTATTTCTACAAGCTAAAAGCAGGCAATAATATACATAAGGATAGAGTTATATTAATCAGATAGCTTTTTGTAGTTGGCTATTAGCTTAAAAATTAAAACACAAGACTTCGTGTCTTAGTGCCTTAGTGGCAAATTCAATCCTTGACAAAAGAAATATTTTTATTAAATTGTAATACAGGAGGCAAAAAAAATGAGAGAAGTTATTTCAGTCAGTTTAACTACGGATTTAAAGAAAAAATTAGAAGAACTTTCCAGGAGTTTACAAAACAGCAAAAGTGAAATCGTAAAGCAGGCTTTGCGCCAATTTTTCGCGAAAGAGGAATTCAAAAATTTAAGAGGCAAAATGATTCCTGAAGCGAAAAAAAGAGGCATATATACCGATGAGGATGTATTCGAAAAAATTTCATGAGGGTATTTTTCGATACAAATGTTCTTATTGCCGCCTTTATTTCTCACGGTATCTGCGCGGAACTCTTTGAACATTGTTTAACAAGACATACAATCCTAACTACCGAATGGGTGTTAGGCGAATATCATAAAAGTTTAAAAAAGAAGCTAAACTTCAACAATCACTTAACAGAAGAATCCCTATCATTTCTCAAAGCAAATTTAACAGTTGTAAAAGCCCAAAAATTAGAAAAGCGAGTTTGCCGTGACGCGGACGACGATAACGTAATAGCAGGCACATTAAGCGGAAAGGCTAATTGCCTTATCACAGGCGATAAAGATCTACTTATTTTAAAGAAATTCAAAAATATTCCGATTATACCACCTAAGGATTTCTGGAAATTCGAATTCAGGTCTACTGACAAATAAATCATAATAAATTCACTCTTTTTCCCCATTCAAAATTTTAATCGTTATTTTGATTTTTTTCATACACTTTTCCGGGGCTTTTTTTGTTTTTTTTAGAAAATGTAGAAAATATAAGGACAGTGCTTGAATCCGTTTATCCTCTTTCTCTAACTACACATATATATCCTGGATATATATGTGTAGTTAGAGTTAGCACACACAGAGGGGTCGGGTCTTGATTTTTTACCAAGACCTAACAGCTGATACCTGGTACCTAATGATGCATACCACCATTGACATTTAGTTCTTTTTTCGATATAATATATGAATAAGGAGGGAAAATGGGAAAAATTTTTTTAGCTTTGATTATATGTATACTCTTCACAATCTCCACATTCGCTCAACAACCTGGTCGTATAATAACTCCTGGATTAGGTGGACGTTCAACAACAGAGATTTATTTGAGTCTAGCGGTTCTATTATTTGGACTTATTATTCTTGGACTTCAGATTGGTATAATGTTTAAGGTCGGCAAAGGTTGGGGAAGTAACTCCATTCGAATAACAGGTATCACGCTTGTGATAGTTTCCGGCTTATTTCTGATTACTGCGGGTTACACACAAGATCAAATTGCGCCGATGATAGGACTGCTTGGCACAATCGCAGGATACCTATTAGGCAAATCAGAGAAATAAATATAAACCTTATCGAGTAGAAGACTTTCGTGTTTCGAGAATTATTTGCAAAATAGTAAATTGCTAAATAGCATAATTAGCGTATGTATTTGAAGTCAGGTCTTCTTTGAAAAGTGTCAAGGGAATTCACAACAACAAATTCGTTCGACGAACTTTGTTGGTTAGTGTGTTAGTGGGTTGGTGTGTTGGTGCGTGAAAAAACAGCCCCACCGACTAACCGACCAACATTTTAAAATCTCCGTGTTCTCCGTATCTCTGTATTTCTGGGGCAAATCTCAACACTTGACAATTTTTGAACATATTAACAACAAGATTCTCTCTCTTCATAAGGTACTAAAATAACAAAAAATGCATACTTTAGTTAAAGAGGTATTTTTAGTATTTAATAAATTTTACCCTTGACAATTAGTTTTTTTTGTCGTATACTATAAATAACAAAAAAGGAGGGTTGTATGAAGACAAATAAATTGTCACGTATACTGATAGTCTCGTTATGTGTTATTATCTTCCCGTTTTCGTCAACAAAAGCTGTGGATCATGAAGAAGGAGGATACGTGGGTTGTAAAGGCCAGGGACATCCTACAGTTGTTTACAACTTTTTAAAACATTTTAATTACGACCAGTATTACTGGGGTTATAAACATCAATGGTCCTATAATAATAACAACAGAGTTGATGCAATGGATTTTGCAATATTTGCCGGTCATGGTAATCGATGGCACATTTCATTGCTTGATGGTGGGCTAAGCCTCTCTTCGGCAGGTAGTAGTTCGGATAAAGGTTATGGCGATGTTGATTGTGAATTTGTTGCTTTTGAATCATGTAAAGTTATTCCCAGTCCATTAGATGTAACGGATTGGTACTCTAACTGGACAAGTGAATCGGATGATATTTTTGATGGATTACATCAAGCAGTTGGTTTCAGGACAGATTCATATCAATCCACCGATCAAAAAATAACCAATTTATTTGGCTTGTTAATCAGTTGGAATTTTGGAGTATGGGAATCATGGTTCGCTGCCATTAACGTTTACGGAAAAAGCAATGAAATGGGAGCAGCAGTCATGTATCCATTATGTGATGGCGATACTTACGGAAATTATGCTTCAGATCCACCAGAAAACAGCAATTGGTTAAGAATTTGGTATCAATATTAAAAAAAACAATATAAAAAAGGAGTTATACATGAAAAATACTTCATATTTGTATAAGCTTTTAATAACAACAATAGTATTGACATCATTTATTGTATCCTGCGAAAGGAAACCGATAATGGCAAAAATTGAATACGCTGAGTCAATTAAACCTATTACTCTTAAAGATAAAGCTCTCCCCTCCTTTCGAGTTAATTACGAAAAGGATTTAAGTAGAGAAAGTATATTGAAAATGGCAAGGCAGTTATCAGAAACTTCTGGTAAACCCTTAAATTTTAAAAATTTAACTGACATGAAAAACGGATCTATGATTCTAAGAAACGAAAAAGACCCCTCTGCTTTATTTAAGATGGATACAAGATCCGGGAGTTTTATTTATAATAGCGGTCTGGCAGAATATAAAAAAGAAGCCAGTACACCAAACCTTATAACAGGAGATAAAGCTAAATCAATAGCTTTAGAACATTTAAAAAAGTTACGATTATTACCTAATAATAAAGAAGAATTCAACTTAGTACATACAGGCGGTCTGAATATGGCAGTAATAAAAGAAGGAGAGGATGATACTAAAAATTATAATAAACTTGTTACAATACGGTATAATCGAGTATTATCCGGATTACCTGTCATGGGGGCATCAAGAATAATTGTTAATATGGGTACAAATGGAAAATTAGTTGGTTTAATTTATGATTGGGGTGAGGTCGACGAAAGCCAAAAAATTGGACCTGAAAAGCTTCTTTCCGATAAAGAAATAAAGAGTACTCTTGAAGGTAGACTCAAAGAGGGCGCAAAGGGTACTAAGAGAATTATAGTGGAAAAAGCAGATCTTGTTCTATATGATGACGGTGAAGGATATATAGAACCGGCATATTATGTTCAAACAAGGCTCTTTTATGAAAGCCCTCAGGAAAAAGAGGGAGAAATTCTGAAGTACGATGTACCATATGACTATTACATACCCGTACTCAAAAAACCTATGGCCATTTATCCTTATATGGAAAAAGCCGAAATTCAACCTACTGACAAACGTGGAGTTGAAATTTCACCGGAAAGCGACGAATAAGGTATGTAGAAGGGTCAAGTTTTTTTTGAATAACTAGAGTTTCGGGTTTCGTATTTCTAGTTTCGAGAGAAAAAATAGGATTTGGGATTTAGGGATTAGAATTACTATGTCAACCCCCTGATTTAATTATGCCGATTTCCGTGCTAATCT
>CAZRYJ010000112.1:0-2566 GCA_964604245.1 uncultured bacterium
ATATATACTAAACGAAAACACGTTGCGCAGGTGTTTGTATGAGAATCAAAGAGATAGTACAATCTAAAGCAAGGCAAGCCCTCGGGATAGAGAAGGGCTTTTTTGGGTTTAAGGCTGAACCTAAGTTCGGGATGTTCGATATCGTTAAACAAGGTGAGTATAATTCAATGCTCGAATCCAATCTTGGGAGAGTGTGGAATTGTAATAATCTTCTTTCAATGGATATGGCTCAAATACCCTTTAGATTGTTTATCCCAGGCAAGGATGAGGATATACCAATATTCGACCATATTTTCTTCGACCTATTAAAGACTGAACCGTTCCATAACACATTTCAATTAAAATATATGACAGAATCACATTTGAATTTAACCGGCAACGCGTATTGGCATACACCCTTGAATTCATTCGGCAGACCTGTATCAATTAGGTTTTTATTCTCCAATAAGACAACCCCTAAATTCGATAAGAAGTTAGGGGAAAGATATTATGAATATGATGATGCCGGAACTATAAGAAGATTTCCGAAAGAAGAGATAGTGCATTTTAGATTTCCTAACCCATTAAGTGATTTAAAGGGAATGGGGCCAGTTGAGGCGGCACGTAAAAAAATAAACCTAATAGAATACATGGAAGAGTATCAAATGTCCTTGCTTGGTAATCGGGCTATCCCTCCCGGATATATAAAAACAGACCAGGAACTAAGTCCTAAAGATGCAAAGAAAATAAAATTGGATTGGAAAAAGAAGTATGGCGGTATAGAGAAAGCTGGGGAAATAGCAATATTCGGAAAGGGTAGTGATTTCGTAAAATTGATGATGTCTCCAGATGACTTACAATTTCTCTCGTCTGTAGAATTCACCGAAGAACAATTGGGCGCCATGTTCGGTTTATCGCCTTATAAACTTGGAAGGGTGAAGGATGTTAATAGAGCGAATGCTTTTGAATTAGATAAAAGCTATTATAAGGATACTCTAACTCCACGACTTGTGATGCGTAGCATAACTATCACTGAAGAATTGGTACAGAAATATGATAAGAGATTATTCGAGAAGGCTCCTAATGTAATTCCACAAGATAATGAATTTGAATTAAAGAAAGATACTGAATTATTTAAGACGGCGGCAATAACACCCAATCAAATAGCACAGAAATGGGGTTATGAGGCATTCCCTGAAGGTGATATTAGATTTATACCATTTAATCTTACAAGGCTTGATATGATTGTTTCTCCACAGGAAGAAGAACCTGTAAAGGAAATGAAAGATGTTTGTTCTATTCGCACAAAAGACTGGAAAGAAAAATATTGGAAGGCATATGTTGATAGGACATTAAAACATGAAGCTAATATGATTTATCCGTTAGGAAAATTCTTTGATTCCCAGCAAAAACAGGTTATATCTAATTTGAATAAATACGGGAAAGAATATAAGGCTTCGGAAGTATATCTGCCACCGAAAGATATAGAGGATAAAAAGCTTATAGCCTTAATGAAACCCTTAGTTCTTGCTACTGTTATATCTGGAGGGGAAACACTTACCCTTGATTTTAATTTAATTATAGAGGGAGGATTTCAAGGAAATTCATTAATTATTGAAGATTGGTTTAAGAAAAGAAAAATGTTAATCGAGAGAATCAATAAAACCACTTTCAAGGAATTGACTACTGTAATCAATGCGGGAATCAATGAAGGTGAAACGATAAAGCAACTTTCAAGCAGAGTCCGAAATGTCTATGACGAAGCCAGAGGCCCAAGAAGTCTGAAGATAGCCAGAACGGAAGTTAATACAGCTACCAATTTCGGACACATGGAATCAATGAGACAGGCTTCTATTCAAAAGAAGGAATGGATAACCGCTATGGATGATGATGTGAGAAAAACACATGAATTGAATGAAGGAGATGGTTGTATCTCACTTGAAAGGGCTTTTTCGGGTACAGGAGAATCATATCCTGGTGAAATCAATTGTCGTTGCACGGTTATACCGTGCCTTAAATAGCAGGAGGTATATATGAATGTAAAAAAAATTATGAAGGAAGCGGAAGAAAAAGGGATGGAAACTTGCGATTTATTTAAGGGGCAAAGTTTCAAGATTGAGGATGTAGATGACAAGAAGCATACAATTCTCTTTGTCGCAAGCGATGAGACTGTAGACCGAGTGAATGAACGCTTAATGGCGAATGGATGTGAAGTCGAAAATTATAATAAAACAGGTAGACCTTTTCTTTGGTGCCATAATCGTAGGGTAGATAATTTGCCGCTCGGCAGAGGGGTATGGTCGAAAATATTAGATAGAGAAGTAAAAATCCTTACCGAGTTTTATGTCGATAAGGGAAATGCTTGGAGCGAATACTGCAAGACTGTTTACGAAATGTATAGAGATGATTTTATGCAATCTGTTTCTGTTGGATTTATTCCTATCGATAGACGGTCGGCAAATGAAGAAGAACTAAAAGACTTCCCGGAATTATCAAGTATTATAACAAAATGGGAACTTCTTGAACATTCTGCTGTACCTGTTCCCGCGAATCCTAACGCTGTGCAGGAAAAGATACTGCAAGAGAA
>CAZRYJ010000112.1:2666-6686 GCA_964604245.1 uncultured bacterium
GTTTATGATCTTGAAAAAAAAGAAATAGGTTTTGCGTTAATACCTAAAACAGAAATTATTATTGAAGATTCTACACCTGCAACTATTGTCAAGGAGAAACGAGAAGGAAAGCTTATTAATATTATTAAACCAAGTATCAGATTAAAGGATTCCGAAGTAAAACCGGAGAATCCAGAGGAGAACGAAGGCTTATCTCTGTCAGACGAACAAATCGATAATTTAAAAAAAGCGATTGATTCAAAAGTCGAAACAGAGATAGTTGATAGTTTCCTTAGAGGGTTTAGGAAGAAATTAGGAATAGTAAACGAAGATAAACCTTAAAAGGAGAAACTATGGACTTAACTTATGAAGAATTAGTGGAAAAGCTTACTGGTGATATGTCGGAAGGCATAGTAAAATCTGCAACCGAATCTCTGCTTGAAACGCCAGAGATGAAAGCCCTTTTCGAACAGCATAAAACCGGAGAAGTTAGTCCACAGGATACAGTAAACGGCGAACCTGTGAAGTTCGCGCAAACATCTCGCTTTTTTAGGGCAGTAGCCCAGCACGATAAGAAAGAACTGCAAGCGATAAACGAAGAAGAGAAATTGAAGTATATGAAGCTTTACGGCTGGAATGAGAAGACATTATCTACATATATGACAGAAACGAATAACGCTCAAGGGTATTATCTCGTTCCTGTTGAATATTATGCGGAGATAATGCGCTTGCCAGTGCAGTTTGGGATAGCCAGAAGGGATTGTAGGATAGTCCCTATGGTTAGATTATCCTTGACGGTTCCCAAACTTGCTACTCGTCCAACAACGCAATGGATAGCTCCTAAAGTTGAACTTTCACACAGAGAGAAGAATGTAACGAAACCTACTCTTGGAATAACAACTCTTGAAGCCTGTAAACAAGTAGCCATTGTTGTATTCGAAGAAGAGCTTATTGCTGATGCTACACCTCCAATCGTTGAATTTGTTCGCAACCTGATGGTGGAACAATTCCTGATTGGTGAAGATGACGCGCTTTTCAATGGTAACGGTGGAAATGGTATTACAGGTATTTTAGGGACAGCAGGAGTTACAAACGTAGTTATGGGTGCTGGTAAGATAGCCTTTTCGAATATCACAGCCGATGACCTGCTTGACCTACCGGATTCGATTACTGCGGGCGCAGAGCAGAATGGAAAATACTACTTCCATAAGAATATCTTAACGCATATTAGAAAACTCAGAAACGATGATGGTGATTTAATTTGGAATCCAATGTCTGAGAATGCCCCTGGTACGATTTGGGGTTATCCATATGAGACAGTTCCCACGATGCCCGGCAATGGAGCATCCGCACCGAGTACATCATTTGTTGTTTTCGGTGATTTGAAAAAGTGCGTATTGTTCGGAGATAGACAGACGTTACAGGTTAAAGTTTTGACTGAGGCAACAATAGATAATACCAACTTAGCCGAATTTGATTTACTCGGGTTGAGATTTGTGGAAAGACTTGATATTAAAGTTGCTCTTGAAAATGGACTTGCTAAACTCACAACAGCGGCAGCCTAAGGGGAGGTATAAGATGAGAAAATCCACTTATTTGATGCTATTATTGTTTGTTATCTCGTTTTCTCTCTTTGGGATTAAGGACTACAAAAACTATACTTTGTCAGAAGCACTCTTTACAGAAATTCTTGGAGCCGCCCATGATACTTTTGAATATATAATCCCTCATGTCGATACGACAATAGACACAACCGCTTATGGTATTGATACGAATCTTACTTATAGCGATATATGGCCATCTCAATTTGAACCTCAATCACAAGAAGCTATCATACAGCCGGTAGATTCGAATGATACTTATTCCACTTATGATAGGTGGGCAATGGAAAATTGGGCTTTTGCCTTATTGCTCACTGATGCAGGTGGAGCCGCTGGGGATTCAATAGGAGCGGAAGTGCAGTACAGCTTCGACCGTACGAATTGGACAGTACCATATACTTTGACGTCTGCAACGGGAACAGTGGGAACGTTATTGACGTATTACCCACTGGATACTTACGACAACTGGAAACTATATCAATATGCGAGACTACGAGTATTTAATTTGAGTATTGATAGTGTTACTGTTGACGCATATATAGTCGGAAGGATTAAAGATTTGATTAAAGGGGAATAAATAAAACCTCTATAACTCGATAACAGGGTGGGGAAATACCCTGCCCTGTTATTAAAAAGGAGATCGTATGCCATGGATAAAGTTAAAAAACAGGACATTGGTAAAATACAAGAACGGATTAAATGTAACGGTTGACGAGGGTAAAAAAGTCAATGTAGAAGAAGAGTTCTTGCAATCTTTACCCAAAAGTGATTATGAGCGGGCTAAGAGTAAAGAAGTTGTGAAGGATATTGGGAAAGGCAATAAAGAAACAAAAGACATGGTGGCTAAAGAAAAGAAATGAGTCTCATACTCCTTGCGGATTTTAAAGAATTTATACACATGACTGAAATCTACGATGATGCTTTACTACAGAAGATAATAGATTCTGTTGAACTTGATATAGCTAACAATACTCTACAACAGGCTCTTGTTGAAGCAGAAAGTACCGAATACCACGATGGCGATAGAACCAATACTATCCTTTTGGAAAATGGGCTTGTTACCGCTGTGGCTTCTGTGAAAACCGATGATGATTGCGATGGTACGTATGAAAGCTTATTAAGCTCTGATGATTATGTCTGGTACGAGAACGGTATCATTCAACTTCACGCCGGTTGGTTTCAAGCTCAGAAGAAACTTATACAGGTAGTTTATACTCATGGATATACCGCTGGGACATTGCCTTTGGATTTAAAGCAGACAATGATGAAAGTAATGGCTAATACTTATCAAAAATCCAGGGTTGTACAGGAGAATGAGGAAGAACATCCTCTGCTATTCTCGCAGAAAGAAATAACAACAGGGTTCAAAAAATATAAACAGGTGTCATTGTGATAGGATTTAAGATACGCGGAACCGCAATAAGAGGACTCGGACGTATTTCTAAAAACGTTATGCCTGCTTCTATTCTTGCCATGAAAGCTACAACTGAATGGGTTAGAGGATATGTGGTCAAGTATAAGTTGCGTGGACAGGTACTTCATAAGAGAACCGGAAGATTGGCGGGGTCGATAGAATCAGATGTGAAAGCAGGATTGAATTCAGTAACAGGTAAAGTTGGTTCAAGATTAGTATACGCGAGGATACATGAACTCGGAGGAATAATAAGAGCTAAAAGTGCGCCATACTTAATTTTTAAAACCGCAAGCGGATGGGTAAAAACAAAAGAAGTTAAAATGCCTAAACGATCTTATTTGAAATCTTCTGTCAGAGAAAAGAAACGTGAAATAGTGAATCGATACGGTAAATTGTTTTACGCGAGTCTTTCAAGAGGAAGCATCCTATGAGTATGTCAAAAGAAACTGCCTGGTTAGATATAGTGGCACGGCTTGCGGCAGTAGCAGGTATTCAAAAGGTTTATGAGGTATGGGTTGACCCTGATTCAATACCGGCATCACATTTTCCATGTTATTGCATTGAACCCGATAATTCATCTCCGATTGAAGATACTAATCTTTATGGCGGACGTGGTATGGCAATGTGTTATGAGAATCTGCGATTAATAATATGGTTATGGTTCAGGATATTCCAGAAGGGTAAAGCCGTTACCGGCACAGGAACAGCCAGAGGTGTATTCGATTATGAATTGGCAACGAAGACTGCTCTATGCGCACTACCTCTTGATTTAGGGGATAAAGCAACTCACGTTAATTTTACTGATACTCGTTATTTAAGGTCTATTGACGAACAAGCTAAAAACGGATTAATACGAGGGGTTGAAATGGAAATAGAAGTCCCTTTGTTAATCCAATATAGATAGGAGGTAGAATTGGGAGAAGAAAAGAAATCTAAAAAGAAAAAAGACAAAGCAGAATTGATTGAACGAAGGGAAGAACTACTGCAACAATTAATAGAAGTACGAGAAAAATTGATTGAAGTAAA
>CAZRYJ010000113.1:0-6675 GCA_964604245.1 uncultured bacterium
CGTGCGGCTGTTTAGAAAATTATGGGATATTTAGTCTTAACACGAAAATACAGACCACAAAATTTTGATGAAGTACTGGGGCAGCCCCATGTAACTAAAACCCTTATGTCCGCGCTGAAAAAGGGAAGGGTGGGGCATTCTTATTTGTTTTCAGGTCCAAGAGGAGTAGGAAAAACGTCTGTAGCTCGTATCCTGGCAAAGGCTGTCAATTGTAAAAAGGGGATAGTTGAAAATCCATGCAATGACTGCGAGAACTGCAAAGCAGTTACCAATTGCAACTCGGTTGATGTTATAGAAATAGACGGTGCATCAAATAGAGGAATCGATGAAATAAGGGCCTTAAGAGAAGCAGTATCCTACAGCCCCGTACAATCTACTTTTAAAGTTTACATAATAGACGAAGTTCACATGCTTACAAAAGAAGCTTTCAACGCTCTTCTTAAGACCCTTGAAGAACCTCCTTCTCATATAATTTTCATATTCGCGACTACTGAACCCCAGAAAGTTCCAAAGACAGTACTGTCCAGGTGTCAAAGATTTGATTTCAGAGTTTTAAGTAATAAGGAAATTTTCGAAAAATTAAAAAAATTGGTCGAGGTTGAAAAAGTTAAGGCAACAGATGAAGCATTATCACTTATATCCTCCAGAGCAGATGGCGCTATAAGAGATGCGGAAGGGATGCTCGAACAATTAATATCTTACTCGGAGGGTGAGATCAACGCGAGTGATGTTCGAGATGTATTTGGATTTATCGGCAATAGCCTATATTTGAAATTATTCAACGGCATAAAAAATTCAGAAGAAACCGGAATTATCCAGGGCATAGAGGAGATTGCCCGAAAAGGATATGATCTTAGAGAATTCACATCCGGTTGGCTTAAATTTCTCCGTGGTCTTCTACTATGTAAACTTGGAATCGAAGATATAACTTCTATTGACTCTGAAGAGAATTTAAGCGAACTTTCCAAAGATGTTTCAACAGAATTCATGACGGCAGTATTAAATCTATCGGTAGATTTAGAAAAAGATATAAGATTGATTCCTCATTCCCCTGTATATCTCGAACTGGCAATGCTGCGAATGGCAAGAATACCTAATCTGCGTGATATCAATACTTTAATAAAAAAAATATCACAGGATACGGCTCCCTTAAACAATCCTCAAGAAAAAAAAGGAGTAATCGAAGAAGAAAAAGCAATTATCAACAAAAACAATACTAACATAAAATACACAAAAAACGAAAAGGAGCTCTGGGCTGCAATAATGACAAAAATAAATGGTACCAGCGGGAAAAACTTCCTTAAAGAATTTTTAAAAGACGCGGAACCGGTTGCCTTTGAGGATAACATATTAAGAATAAAAGTGCCTTCAACGCATAAGAAACACCTTGATGAAGACATTCATTTCTTAAGAGGCGCATTGAAAAATGAGACAGGCAAAGATATAGATATTGAGATAATAACCTACGAGCAAAAAATTGATACCAGATTGCGTGATAATTCTATGGTGACAAAAGTAAAGGAGATATTTAATGCTGAAGAATTTATTTGATATGGGAAATCTAAAACAAAAAATCGATGAAATGAAAGAGGAACTTAAAAAAGAGAAAATCGTGAGTGAGAGCGGAGGAGGAATGGTGAAGGTGGAGGCAAACGGATTTGGAGATATCCTAAAATTAGAAATCGAAGAAGATCTTTTTAAAGGAACCGATAAAAAACTCCTGGAAGATTTGATAATCTCGGCAATCAACATGAGTAAGGAGAAAACAAAAAAATTATTTCAACAGAAAATGCAAGAAGCAATCGGGTTCTTGCCTTTAGATGGAATTCAAGACTTAATATCTTGAAACCACCAGGTACTTTTCTACGATTCATACAATCACTTCAATCATTACCGGGAATCGGTAAAAAATCCGCGGAAAGAATTGCTTTCCATATCCTTACAAAACCCACTATCGGAGAAAAGATTCTTCACTCTTTGGAAAAAGTTCTCTTGGAAATCAAATTCTGCAGTAAGTGCGGAAACATAACAGCAGAAAATTTATGTCATATCTGTACCTCTCCACAAAGAGACCAATCAATTATCTGTGTTGTCGAAAAACCAATGGATGTTTTCGCGATCGAACGCTCAAATTCTTTCAAGGGATTATATCATGTCCTTGGAGGACTTCTTTCTCCTCTTGATAATACCTATCCGGAAGATATAAATATCGCTTCTTTGATTAAAAGAGTAAAAACAGAAGGAATCCGGGAAGTCATCATCGCGACTAATCCAACAACAGAAGGCGAAGCAACCGCTTTATACATAGAAGAAAACTTGAAAGACGGTAGCGCAAAGATAACCCGTATCGCCAGAGGTATTCCCTTCGGAACGGACCTTGACTTTGCGGACGACTTAACTCTTACAAGAGCCCTCGAAGACAGACAAGAATTCAAAGAATAATGCTCCAAAAAAACTAATTTCACCGCAGAGACACAGAGAGCACAGAGAAAAAAATAAAAACACAGAGCACACGGAGAACACAGAAAAAACAAAGATTTTATTTGTTGTTTTAACTAAAACCAAAGACCTAAGACCTAATTCTCACACAGAGGCACGGAGCCCACAGAGATTTTTTGTTTGTTTTTACAACTCAACAACTAAACGACTTAACTGATTAACT
Source organism: uncultured bacterium (assembly GCA_964604245.1). GTDB lineage: Bacteria > Hydrothermota > UBA3072 > UBA3072 > UBA3072 > JAFGHJ01. The sequence goes on from CAZRYJ010000113.1 coordinate 2,663, forward strand.
GATTCGAAGAATCCATTATTGGCACGCAGATGAACGCAGATTTTTAGGATTTAATTTTTTGTTTTAACTCGGAACTCAAAACTCATAACTCGAGACTATAATTCACACAGAGAGAACAGAGTTTTTTGTTTGTTGTTTTTACTGATACCCGGAGCCTGGTATCTGGTACCTCATCATAGATGGGGGGTTGACAATAGATTTACGAAAACTATATTATGGTTGACGCGGGGTGGAGCAGTTAGGTAGCTCGTTGGGCTCATAACCCAAAGGTCGTGGGTTCGAATCCCACCCCCGCTATAATATTTAGGGTATAGGATATAGGGTTTGGGGTATGGAAAAAAATAAAAAAACAAAATTAAATCTCTTTATCTTATGTGGTTAATAATGACACAGGTTACAATTTCTCTTATCATAAGTTATTTAGTCGGATCTATTCCAAACGCTGTTATAATTTCAAAGTTTAAAAAAGTGGATATCAGGAGTCTTGGGAACGGTAATCCCGGAGCCGGTAATGTTTTTAGAGAAATAGGAACAGTCTGGGGCATTCTTACTTTTATGTTGGATGCCCTAAAAGCCGTAATACCAATGTTGATAGCCGATAAAGTATTCCACTTAAGTCTATTCTGGACAGGAATAGCAGGTCTCTGCGCGGTAATCGGACATTGTTATTCTCTGTTCTTGCACTTTAAAGGAGGAAAAGGAGTCGCATGTTCCGCTGGGGTACTGACATATCTTTTCCCAAAATTCTCTATTATAGCGGTAGCGGCTTTTTTCCTGATTCAGAAAAGCCCCCGAAACCCGAAAATGGTTTTGCCGATATTTCTTTTAGCACTCGGACTCTGGATCTGGCTCTACTGGAACTCTATGCCCTTTTTTATTCCATTTATATCGATATTTTTGACTGTTGGAATTCTTATAAATAATGATATAATTAAAGAACTCATAACGCGGCAAAGCCGCTAAAATGGATTTAAAAAATAAAAAAGGTTAACCACAGAGTACACAGAGAAATAATTATGTTAAAAAAGAAAAAAACACTGAGTACACAGAGAAAAAAAATAAATAAAAACTCTGTGCTCTCTGTGGTAAAATATTTTGGGGTGGAGTTGTGTGGGCTCTGTGGTTTATTTTTTTTAGGGCAAAAAGTTGATTGATAATACTATAAAGGGAGGAAGCAAGTGAAACTAAAAAGAAGAAAATTTTTCAGAATCGGAGCCGGAATTGTATTCCCTCTGGTTTATTATTTTTCACCAAACAAAATTATCGTAGAAATGTTAATTTTATATCTTTTGGGTATAATGACCACTATTGAAGTTATGCGATATATATCCCCTCCGCTCTGGAGAACATTGGTAGAACATTCCAAAGGTATACTGAAAGTAAGAGAGGGGATGATTACAGGAACAACTGCCCTTCTTATTTCAAATGCAGTAGTAATTGCTTTCTTCAACAAACAGGTAGCTATTGTAAGTTTAGTATTTATGCTTTTCGGAGATGCCGCGGCCGCTATTATAGGAACAAAATACGGAAAAGTAAAAATAGGGGACAAGACCTTAGAAGGCAGCCTGGCATTTTTTATAACCACTATGGTTATCGCTCTAATTTTCTCGCAATGGACCGGGATCCGGATTCACCTTATGATTTTGATTTTCGGGGCAATTGCGGCCACTATTACTGAAGCTCTACCTATAGAAATAAACGATAATCTTACGGTAGCACTGGTTGCTGCTATTATCATGCAAATATTCATTTAGCCACGAAGGCACCCCACACAGTACGGTCGGTTCCTCCCTACGGGGCAGGCTAAGATACAAAGCCCACACACAACCGCACTATTTTGTTTTCTTAAAACCGAAATTTAAAGTCTAATACTTAGTGACGAATTTCGAATCAAAGATTATAACAAATAGATATTTCTTTGTGCCTTTGAGTCTTAGTGGCTAATAATTAATTCTCTTCTCGATAAAGAGTAGTTTTTATCCCGCCGCGTACATTGACTTTTAGTTCGACAAAAAGATACCTGGGAGACAATAACGATTTAAAATGTTCGAAAATTATATTCAAAAGTGTTTCATGAGTCGTTCCTAAATTTCTGAAGTTTTCTATGTATAACTTAACACTCTTCAATTCAACAACAAACTTGTCTGGCTTATATTTTACTCTGAGAGTATAAAAATCAGGATGCCCGGTAAACGGACATAAAGCAGTAAGTTCGGAACTTTCAAACTCAATCGGGAAATCGGCCTGGGGAAATTTGTTCGGAAGTTTTTCTAAGGTTTTACTAACGTTCTTTAACTTATCTAAATCTTCACTCATAATAAACCACAAAGCCCACAAAGTTTCTCGTTTTTTTCAACCATATATACAAATTTTTCGGTGGTTAGGAGGGGCTTAAAAAACATAAATTTAAAGTTAATACAAACAAAATAAAAGGGTTGTGTGGTGGGGGTAATCTTGTGTTAATCTTGTGGAATCTGTGGTTCATATAATCTATTTAAGCTGTGGAAAAAGAATAACGTCTCTAATAGAAGGCTGATTCAAGAGAATCATAATAATTCGGTCTATTCCTAACCCCAAACCCCCGGTTGGAGGCATACCGTAAGACATGGCTGACAGGAAGTCCTCATCAAGAGATTCGGTTTCAAGGTCGCCTTTTTCCCTGAGTTTTGATTGACCTTCGAACCTCTTTCTTTGTTCAATCGGATCATTTAGCTCCGAATACGCGTTTCCGATTTCCATACCGAAAAGAAAAGGCTCAAACCTCTCGACAATTCCTTCCTCATCTCTCTTATCTTTAGCAAGAGGGGAAATATCCTTCGGATAATCCATAATAAAAGTCGGCTTATCGATTGTAGGTTCTACAACCTCGGAGAATATCGCGTCAAGGATTTTCCCTGAAGTAAAGAGACCTTCCACTTTTATGTTTAATTCCAACGCTTTCTTTTTGATTTTATCAAATGAGAGACCTTTAAAGTCGACTCCTGTCTTCTCCAAAAGTACGCCATAATAGGAAAGTCGCTGCCAACCATCCTTAAAAGAAACCTTTTCTCCTTGATATTCTAATTCCTTTGAACCAACAAAACGATCAAGAAGACGTTCGAAAAGCTCCTCAACGATCTTCATCATATCGTAGTAATCCGCGTAAGCCTGATAAAGTTCCAACATGGTGAACTCGGGATTATGGAATCGGTCAACACCTTCGTTTCTAAAATCTTTTCCTATCTCATAAACCCTTTCCATTCCTCCTATTACCAATCTCTTCAAATATAACTCATACGCAATACGGAGAAACAAATCCTTGTTAAGCGATTCCTGATATGTCTTAAAGGGTTTCGCGAATCCCCCTCCATACTGCGGCTGAAGAATCGGGGTTTCCACTTCAATAAAATCCCTCTCGTTTAAGAAATTTCTTATCTCCTGAATTATAAGAGTTCGTGTTCGAAAAACCTTTGCGCTCTCCTCATTTGCAATGAGATCCAGATGGCGTTTTCTGTATCGGTCTTCCCTGTCGCTGAGTCCGTGCCACTTTTCCGGTAAAGGGTGTAATGCTTTCGCAAGAACAGTCAGCTCCTCGACCAGTATCGTCACCTCACCTGTTCTTGTCTTCATTAATTTACCTTTTACCCCGATAAAATCCCCTATATCAAGCAATCCAACCACATCATAATCACTTGAAAGCGTATCCTTATTGAGATAAATCTGAATCGAATCGGAAGAATCTTGAATGTCCGAGAAAGTACTCTTACCATGGCTTCTTATGCGCATAATTCTGCCGGCTAAAGTAACATCTTTGTTTTCAAGGCTTTCAAAGTTTTCCTTTAGGTCTTCACCCATATGCGTCCTAATGAATTTATAAGGATAAGGGTTTATTCCCTTTTTCCTTAATTCATCTAAATGTTCTTTTCTGAATTTTACCTGATCGAGTGTTTCATCCATGTGTGAAATATATTAAAAGATGTAATAATGTCAACCGCTCCCAACTCCAAAACATCTAAACACAGAGTACACAGAGA
>CAZRYJ010000114.1:0-6621 GCA_964604245.1 uncultured bacterium
CACTCTTTTCAATTTCAAAGAAATTAAAAATCCATGCCCGTTCGACCTCCGAGGTATTTTCCTGGACAGCACTCCTTACTCATTTTGTTAATAAAAGTTCGTGCCCGCTCAATCTCCGAGGCATTTTTCATGAACGGTACCCCTTCACTTTTAAACCTAACAATTACAATTTTCGCGCAAATTATATAAATCATTGTCTAATATTGAAGGGAGAGGGGGTGGTTATCTAATTTGGCTAATTTATTTGAAAGAGGAAAAGGAAACCCTCCTTTATCGTATCGTGTTAGACCGAAGAAATTAGATGATTTTATTGGGCAAGAAGAAGTGGTGGGGGAGGGGACGGTTCTTCGCAATTTCATAGAAACAGAAAATCTTCCTTCTTTGATTTTTTGGGGGCCTCCGGGTTCCGGAAAAACCACTTTAGCCCACATAATCTCAAATCATACAGATTCAAATTTCGAACGTCTTAGCGCAACCGAAAGCGGTGTAAAAAATGTACGAGAAGTAATTCAAAAGGCGAAATATCTTTTGCAGAATAAAAATAAAAAAACCATATTGTTTATCGATGAAATTCACCGGTTCAATAAAGCCCAGCAGGATGTGTTGCTTCCCTGGGTCGAAGACGGAACTATAGTATTAATCGGAGCGACTACCGAGAATCCTTCTTTTGAGGTCATTTCGCCTTTACTTTCACGGGTGAGAACTTATATATTGAAGCCTTTTACTCCCCGGGATATAAAAAAAATTATCGATAGAGCTTCAGCTATTGATGAAGAGATAAAAAAGACAAAATTTAAAATAGATGAAGAAGCCATAGACTATCTGACAAAAATTTCTTCCGGGGACGCGAGGGTAGCCCTCGATGTTTTCGAATCCAGTGTACGAGTTTCTGCTGAGGAAAAACGTAAAATCGACAAAGAATTGATCGGAAATATTCTCCAAAGACAGGTTATGTATGATAAGACCGGAGAAGAACATTATAATCTTATATCGGCTTTTATAAAGTCGATTAGGGGAAGTGATCCGGATGCCGCGCTTTACTGGATGGCAAGAATATTAAAGGGTGGGGAAGATCCTCTCTTTATTGTTAGACGAATGGTTGTTTTGGCGTCTGAGGATATCGGTAATGCTGATCCTCGTGCGTTAGAGGTGGCGGTGGCGGCAATGGAAGCCGTTAAGTTTGTGGGAATGCCCGAAGCAGGGATAATTCTTTCTCATGCTGTAACTTATCTGGCGTCGGCTCCTAAAAGCAACGCTTCCTATCTGGCGTATAATAAAGCTCGAGGATTTCTAAAAGAACATCCTAATGAAGCTGTTCCTTTGCATCTCAGGAATGCTCCAACCGAACTTATGAAAGAAGCCGGTTATGGTGAAAATTATAAATACCCTCATGATTATCCGGATCATCATGTGAAAGAATCTTATTTTCCCGAAGGGTTGAAAAGGAATATCTTTTACGAGCCTACCGATCAGGGCTTTGAAAAAGAAATAAAGAAATGGTTAGAAAAACTGCGGGAGACTTAGGTTTAGGAGTCTCGATCTCCAGGGTTAGTTTTTTTAAGAATTACCGATTTGTTTGAGATGAGTAGATAGATCAGATTAGGGGTTGACAAAAAATTCGATTTTCTGTATTTTTTGGCGATGAAAAAATTTATAGCGTATATTTTCTTTGCTGGTTTGATTCTAAGGGTACTTGCTGTTTTTATTGTAGGTAATTATCATGAACCAGCGGATTTTGAGTATGGTCAAATTGCCCGAAACATAGTAAATGGTAATGGTTTTAGTCGCCCAGCATTTTCTGGGGATAATGTTTCTTTGACTTCATCTCATGCACCAATTTACCCGTATTTTCTGGCTTTTTTCTATCAATTTGGTAGAAAACCATCCGTATTAATATTTATTCAAATAATTCAAGCGGTAATTTCTGCGTTCACAATCATTATAATTTTTGGGATTTCAGAGATAATTTTCAACCGAAAAGTAGCAAATCTTTCTGCCATCGGTGTCGCTTTGTATCCGGTTTTCATCTACTATTCAACAAAATTTGTTCCGACAACATTCTTTATTTTTCTACTTTCTCTTTCGATTTTTTTGATTATGAAAAACAAAAAAACTGGATTATTATTTCTTTCAGGTATAATTTTAGGTCTTACGATATTATGTGCCCCTGTTGCATTTATGGTTATTCCTGCTGTTATTATATGGTGGATTGCGATAAAAAAATATGATATTAAAAAACTTTTTGTTATTATTTCTTTTGCGGTTTTAATTCTAATTCCGTGGACAGCGAGAAACTACTTTGTTCATCGCCATTTTGTTCCTGTCACAACACAATTCGGCCTTAGTTTCTGGTTGGGTAATAACTCTAATGCGACAGGAACAGATTATTTAAAGGTAAATCCGGAATCAAGCGATGATTACATATTTATGCTCCAGACGCTTCCTGAAAATATACAGGACAGCCTTTCGAAGATCGATGAAATTGATCGTTCAGGATACTATTTGAAAGAAGGAATTAATTTTATTAGAGATGAGCCTTTAAAATCTTTAAAACTTATTATGAAGAAATTTTATTACTATTGGTGGTTTGCACCTGCGAGCATGTACGCTACAAAGGATATCGAAAAATATGGATTTCTTCTAAAAATTGTGTATCTTTCTATTCTTTTCACAGGAATTATCGGGTTTGTTCTTTCAAGAAAATTCATAGAGGATACTTCTCTACTAATTATGATAATGTTTTTTATTTCTTCTCTTTATATAGTTGCCCATGTTGGTCTTATCAGGTATAGGGCAATTATTGAACCTTATCTCATAATCTTTGCTTCCTTTTGTTTTTATCAATTAACTTTTTGTTTTTCGAAAAAAAATTTAAAAGAATAGCCACTAAGTCACCAAGGTACAAAGAACAGAATGTTTTTCATAACTTTTAATTTCGGTGTGATTTGTTGTTCCTTTTCTTGGTTGGCTTGTTGGTTCGTTGGGTGGTTAAATCGGAAAATAAAAAAATTGAGTTTGGTGGGGTTTAGTGTTTTTAGTGTATTTCGTGGTTAAATAAATTGTTTTTTCTCTGTGTTCTCTGTGTGTTTTTTTGTTTCTCTGTGTACTCTGTGGTAAAATCAGTTTCTTTCTTTGTGTCTTAGTGCCTTTGTGGCGAAATTTTATTTCAGTTTTTCTAATTCTTTCTTTAATTCTTCCAATTCTTCGGAAACGCGCAGGATTTTTTCCATCAAAGCTTCTTTTAGTTGTTCTTTCTGTTCTATAAATTTTTTAGGGGTAATTTTTTCGATTTTGAAATCCGAGGAACTTCTGGATTCAGCGGTTTTTATTTCTGCCAACTTAACGGGAATTTCCATTTTGTTTTCTCCTCTTATGATTTTAAGCGTGATAGTATTCCCCGGTTCCTCAATTAAAACCATTTCTTTAAGACTTTCCAGATGGCGTATATTGTTACCATTTAGTGCTATAATTATATCGCCTTTATTAATTCCTGCAGCTTTAGCAGGTGACTTATTTATAACTTCGCTTACAACCACTCCCATATTTAAGGGGGCATTATTTTCAATTACAACACCAAGCCAGGCTCTTTTCACAACGCCAATTCTTTTTATTTGTTCTACAGAGTTTAAGATATAGTTGATTTTGATCACTTCTGCAAAATTGTTGGCATTCCTGAAAATATTTTCGGGAAATATAGGACGATTAACTCTACCTCCTACAATTCCTAAAAGTTTTCCTTTGAAGTCAAATACTCCGGCTCCATTATTGCCTGGAGATAGAGGAACGGAAAGGTTGAAAGATATACCTTCCGGACTCTGAAGAAATCCCATTCCAATCATTCCCATGCAACCGAATGAATTCCCGTAAATATAACAAATTTGCCCTTTTTTTATTTCCTTACCAGCGGACGGGATTCGAAAATCTTTCTCTGCTCTGATTAGATGAATCCCTGTAGATGGATCACGTCCGATTACTTCTCCGGTGGAAATTTTTTCGAATTTATCTTCTATATATACTGTTTGACCGATCCCAATAAAACCCACAGTTACAATATGGTTTTTTCCCACAATGGTACCCGTCATGATCAAATTACCGGTTTTTGTACATAAGGTTACTACATAGGGGGAAATATCTTTTTCGAGACTTACTATCTCTTGCTCTACTTTTGAAAGATAAGTAGCGAGAAAAATCAATATAAGATTCATAATAATGTTTTAAAATAAGACTTAGAAGCTACCTCCGGAATAACTTGTCAATACAAAATTGCCTTCTCTTTCATAGTAAACTTCCGAATATGGAGTCTTTTCTTCTTTGACAATGTAGTATTCTTTTGGGCTTTCCTGTGCGATGATATTTTTTTGCGTTCGAAGTAAAGGTGATAAGAGTGTACCCAATATTATTAAAAGAGAAGCGCTGACCGCGAGCCGGCGCAGGCGATAAACTTTTCTTCTTGGAAATAGAATAATACGCTTAAGCACTTTCTCGGAAGGTTGAGGTATTTCTATACTGCGAACACTGTAACTGATATTCTGGTAACTGGTCAGAATATTATTGCAATTTTCGCATTTTGCTACGTGTTCTTCGACGCGTATTATATCAACGCTTTCCAGTTCGGCGTCGATATAAGCTGATATTAACTCTTTAATAGTTCCACAACTCATTTGTTTCCCTCAAAAAAATTTCTTAATTCGTCCCTAGCCCTGCTGAGTCTGGATTTTACAGTACCTTTTTCGATTCCGAGAATATCTGCTATTTCTTTATACTCTAATTGGTTTATTTCTCTTAAAATTACTACCTCTTTTAATTTTGGCGACAATTTTTTTATTCCTTTTTCTATGTCAAGCTTTAATTCAATATTTTTCTCTTTTGATTTTAATTTTAACAAATCCAAACTCAATCTATTTTTTCTCTTTCTCCAATGATCATATACTGTATTCCTTGCTATTGTGAGTAGATAACTTTTCCAGTTCCTGATGTCTTTGTCCGCGGCTTTCATAACTTTTATAAACGTATCTTGTAGTAAATCTTCTGCTTCCGCTCTATTCTGGACCATCCCGTATATAAATTTAAAAACATAATCGTGATAATCCAGAAATATCTGCTCTATATTCATAGTTAAAGACGAAAAAACTCCTCTTTATGTTCCATTTTTCTATTTTTTATAGATGACTTTGTTTCTTGGGATTAAATTACAAAACATTCTTAAGAAGTTCAGAATACTTTCTGCTTAAGTTTTCCCAGGAGTAGTCCGAATAGTTGGAAACGGGTTTAAAAACATAGGGTTCCCCGATAATCTGCCGGATGGAAATAGCAAGGGATTCGGGTTTCGAATCGCAATTTTTCCCGGAGGAGCCTATCAGGTCTTTTATTTCCTTGTTCTTAGTTATCGCGATGATTGGTAATCCGGTACGCAGATATTGATAGAGTTTCCCTGGGACAAGCCAACTATCTTCATCTCCGCTTCCTCCTATCAAAATTAATAAGTCCGACATTATTAGTTCAGCCAGAGCTTCTTTTTGAGGTAAGTATCCTGTAGGAATAAAATTCTTCAATCCGATATTTTTTGCCTTTTCTTTTAATTTTTCTATCATAGATGGTCCTATATATTTTAAAACAATCTTTTCCTGAAGTTCAGGTTTTAAGGAGAACAGTTTTTCCAACCCTTCAAAAATCAGGTTTGGTTTAAATGTATCGTTGAACGATCCCATATATGTGAGTATGAATTTGTTAGGTTTTTTTCTTTTATGAGTTTTGGGAAAAGATGTTTCATCGAAACCGTTCCTTATTAAGTGGATTTTATTTTTGTTTTCAGGATATTGCTCTCTCAGGTAGTCACCTGTTTTTTTTGTAACAGTAACGACTGCAGAAGCCTTATCAATGAATTGCTTTTCTATTTTTTTTGCTAGATGTTCCTCCCATTTGAAGGAGTATTTTCCGAGATAACTTCCCGTCCACTGGTCCCGGTAGTCGATAACGTATGGAGTATCTTTAACCAGTAATAGTGGTAGCATGATAGAGAATGGGGGGCAGGAGACAACTATTATATCGGCACTTTTCATTTTTCGCCATAAAAAAGGCAGCCAAAAGATTTTATTATCAGGAAAAGATAAATAATCACGTTTCCCTGCTCCGGGAGTAGAAACTTTGCCGGGTAAGATGTGTAGAGGGTCGGGACAGAAAGATCTTATAACATTTAAGTCATTTGTTTTAAGCGAAGCATTATCCTTAGGATAAGAATAAGGAGGGTAAGGGGTATGAATATCAACATCCCATCCAAGTTCTTTTAAAACTTTCGGGATATTGTATACCCTCTGTACTCCTCCCATTCCCATAGGGGGGAAGTAATATGTAATCCAGCAAACTTTTCGTTTTACTGTTCTGTCTCCCGTTTCCCTTATTTGTTATCTTTTTCTATAAAGTCCTCTGGAGTTACTTTGGCTTTACCGCTCTTACCCTGCATCAAATTCAAAAAAGGTTTAAAAAGGTCTATAGGTATAGGGAATACAGTGGTGGAGTTGTTTTCTGCGGCAATTTCGTTTAAAGTCTGCAGGTATCGAAGTTGAATAGTAACAGGAGATTGTTCCATAAGTTTTGCAGCTGCAACCAATTTTTCCGCAGCCT
>CAZRYJ010000115.1:0-6482 GCA_964604245.1 uncultured bacterium
ATTCAAAAAGATTTTGGGTAGGTTGGAAGGTTAATCAGTGTAAATCAGTGGCTAATTAAAAAAGATGTTTTTTTTGTTATTGCTTTTATCTGCTGAAAATGATACGACATATATTAACGTAAGTGGAAGAAGTACTTTTTTTTACCAGGGAAAGTATTTGCTGGAAGGTTCTACACCTCCGGAGTTTTATCCTTTTACTCTTAGAAACAACGTTTTACAGCTCAATGTGGACGGAAAGATAAAAGGCGATTTAGATATTGAAGGGGAAGCTTACCAGGGAAGAAGGGAAGAAGAAAATATGGCTTTTTTTAACGTTAAAGGAGAACATGTAGAGGGCTCCATGGGCGATATTCCTATATCACTGGGTGGACTTCTTATTCAGAATAAACACATAAGAGGAGCAAAATTAGGAATGAATTCTTCTAAATTAGACGGAGAAGGCTTTTATTCGTTTCCAAGAGGGGTATCCGCGAAGGAAACAATTCAGGGAGATGGAACTTCCGGACCTTTCCAGTTGGCTAATTCTCCCGTAATAAGAAATACTGAGATTGTAAGGATTGGAATAGGATTAGATCTTAAAAAACTGGAGAAGGGAACTGATTACCGCATAGACTATACTATCGGAAGAATAACATTGATAAACAAAATTTTATATCCCGAGGAAGCAATGGAAGTGGAATATGAACATGAAGGAGAAGAAGGAAAATCTCTTGCAGGTGGGAAAATTTCCGTGAAACCCTTTAATGTTTTATCTGTAGGTGGAAGCGGAATAAATACGGGCGGATATTCATTAAACACAAATATCGGAACCGAAGATTTAAACCTGAAAATCGAGGGAGCAGATGACGGAGACGGCGCGAAAGGTTTAAGAGTAGACGGAGGAATGAGAAAAGGTATCTTTGATATCGGAGGCAGTTATATCGCAACGGGCGATGAATTTAACGTAATTGGAAAAGGTCTTGAACCGGGTGAAGAAATTATCGTAAACGCTAGAGTAACACCTCGTTCCGAACTTAAGATAACTTCTTCTTACAGGGAAAGAAATAGTGAAAATGATAGAATGCTCCAGGTAAATTTACACAATTTCCAGTATAATTATAAGAGATACCAGGGATTTAACTATTTTTCTTCTCATAGTTTGCTGGCAAAGCATAAATTCGAAGAGATTAATCTAAGCGGTAATCTCGATTATGAGACGAGGGATTCTCTGGACATTTATAAAATTGGCGGTGGTATTGATTTCAGCAAGCAGTCTTACGGCATGAGTATAACAAGTTCTTACGGAACAGGAGACTTCAGGGAAACAAACGGAGAAGGGAAAATCTGGTTCACACCAAGAAGAGGAATAAGTGTTTCAAGTTCAGCCGAGGTAAAGAGGTCTGACCTTTATTCTCCTATCACGGTTCTTATATCTAATTATAATCTTTCTCCCCTTGAAGTATTCAGGTCAACAGGACGATATACCATTCAGTCAATTAGACGAAATCCCGGTAATGAGGATGAACCGGGACGTAGAGAAACGGGCTCTTTTAGATTCGACGGGTATCTTGTCAAATGGCTTGTTCTGTCTTATAATCCGAGTTTTAGTAGATCGAAAAGCCTCACCACAGGTACGATATTTCAAAATTCTCAGATCCATAATATTAACACAAGACTTCGTAATAAAATTTTCAGCATAGGAGCAATAAAGGAATGGAGGAAAAGCTACTCATTGAACTACGATGATGTAAAGACCCAGGATAATAAGGAAGAAAGAGAACGGCTGAATATAATGTGGGCTCCCCTGACTCCTCTTTCCGTAACCGGAGAATACTCAAATTTAGATGGGGATGGGCTTTATAGATTCCTACGACCAACATCAGAAGACTCAGTTGGTGACACCCTGATTCAATACAGAACAAGAAAAGATAGAACTTTCGGCTTAAATACCACATATTTATTTACGGGAAAAGGAAAAGCATCACTTAAGTATCAGAACAGAAGATATGAACTGCGTATCCCGGATTCTCTTCCCACAGCTACTACCGAAAATAGATTTGCAGTCAGGGGAGAAGAGAGGGTGATAGATATCGTAAATCTTTACCAGGAAATATTCTGGGCTTATAGAGAAGGGCTTGAACCTTTTATATCCAGCGCGGGAGAAATCAAATATCAGGTAATTGGATTTGAGACTGGTTTGAGTTTTATTCCGAAAGATGGGATAAAAGGCAGAATATTTTTTGGTTATGAGAATGCGTATGGAGAGGCTTCTCAGGAAAAAAAGATAAGTGGTCTTGATATCTATGTTAGTAGGGGTCCTATTTTCTTCGACGGAAACGGGAAATACGACATTTCCTCCAATCCGGATTATCGTACATTCGAAATATCTATTAACGCGGGTTTACGGGTGGAATGAAATGAAGAGACATACGAATGCCTAATTGGAAATTGCAGATTGAGAATTACAGAAGGAATAATATCCGTGTCAATCCGTGGCTGTTTATAGTTTCGGGTTTCGAGTTTGGAATTTCGGGTAAAAAAAAACAAAAATAATCGTGTTATTTGTGTGATTTGTTGTTCCTCTTAGTTTTATGTGTGGTGTGGTAATCTTGTAGTTAAAATTTGAGGGGTTGTGTTGGGTTTAGCGGAAAGCCGATAGCGGTAAGCTGATAGCTGGGGGAGATGGGGGTAGGGTGGTGATGTGGCTCTTGACAACAAAGTTATTTTGTGTATCCTAATTTTTAATGGAGGACTGATGTTAACTGTTGAAAAAATTGGTGGAGTTTCAATGTCGAAATTCCAGGATGTACTAAAAAATGTAATTATTGGTGACCGCAGGGAAGGAGATTATTACAACAGGATTTTTGTGGTATCTGCTTACGCCAATGTAACAAATTGGCTTCTGGAGCATAAGAAGACCGGAGAACCCGGTGTTTATGAAGAATTTGCGGGGCAGAGAAATTACGACGAAACTCTGGAGGCAGTACTTCGGAAACTCCTAAAAATAAATAGAGATTTTATCGATATTGGATTGGATCTTGAAGTCGCCGATAATTTTATAAAAAATCGTATCCAGGAAGCCAGAAATTATCTCCATAATATGGCTAACGTTTTAGCTTCAGGTTATCTTGACAAAGATAGTATTTTACTTGCAGCGCGCGAAGTTTTAGCTTCCATAGGAGAAGCTCAATCGGCTTTCAACTCGGTAAATATTCTTGAAAACAATAATATTAATTCTACTTTCGTCGATTTATGTGGTTTTAAAGATTCCGAATTGTTGAGCATTGACGAAAGAATACATAAAATATTAAAAGGAATAAATTTCTCTCAAACCTTAGCCATTGTTACCGGATACACGAAGGGAACGGAAGGAATTATGAGGGAATTCGATAGAGGTTATTCCGAGGTTACTTTCAGTAAGGTGGCAGTTGAGGTTGGCGCTTCCGAGGCGGTGATTCATAAGGAATTTCATCTTTCTTCCGCGGATCCTAAAGTCGTAGGAAAGGATAAAGCAATTCCGGTTGGACTTACTAATTTTAATGTAGCGGATCAGCTTGCAGATATAGGGATGGAAGCGATTCATCCGAAGGCGTCCAAACCCATCGAAATGGCAGGAATAAGTATCAGGATAAAAAATACTTTTGAGCCTGAACATGAGGGAACTCTTATTTCGAAAGATTATGTAGGCGAAAAATCAAGAGTGGAAGTAATATCCGGCAGTGATAAAGTAGTTGTTGTAGAAGTTCATGATCCTCTTATGGTTGGTGAAGTTGGAGCTGACCTTGAGATAATGAAAATTCTCAAAAAATATAAAGTTAGTTATATTTTGAAAGCAACGGATGCGAATAGCATATCGATGGTGATATGGGAGAAGGATTCAAGCGACGAATTAATAAACGAATTGAAAGAGAAATACTATAGAATTACCGTTAAGAAAGTAGCTGTTTTGTGTGTGGTCGGAACCAATATCGCAAGTCCTGGTATTCTTGAAAAAACTACGAAATTGTTGGCGGAAAATAAGGTCAATGTTGAGTGTGTTTCACAATCCTTACAGCAGGTTAATATGCAGTTTGTAATTAAAAGAGAAGATTATAATAGGGCGGTAGTTGCTTTAAATGATGCGTTTTGCGTCAAGCCGACTGGTTCGGCTTGACGGTTAGTTTTCGCATCTATGTAAACACTCGTTATTTAAAAAAGCAAAAGAGGAGAAAATAAATGTCTGAGATAAAAAATATCGGAATTATAACTAGCGGTGGAGACTGCGGTGGTTTGAATGCAGTTGTTCGAGGTGCCGCTTTTATGGCTATGGCAAACGGTGTTTCTGCCTATGTTATTCCAAATGGTTACGCGGGGTTGTATAATCTTATAGATATGGAAAAGCTAACTAAGTTGGACGAGAGGAGAGTTGATACCATAAACCCCACTCTTGCAGGTTCGGAAGCCGGGCACTCCAGAGTGAAAATAAAAAATATACAGAGTGAGGATAAATATAAAAGAATAAAAGAAGGCCTTAAAAAATTCAATATAGGTGGTCTGGTTATCTCCGGTGGCGATGATACGGGCAGTGTGGTAGTAGATTTATCGGAGCAGGGTATACCCTGTGTTCATGCGCCGAAAACAATGGATCTTGACCTCCAGACTTATTCTGTCGGAGCAGATTCCGCCATCAGCAGGGTTTCAGGTTTTGTTTCCGATCTTAAAACCACGGGGCAAAGCCACAACAGGGTGATGGTAATTGAGGTTTTCGGGCGGTATGCCGGACATACGGCATTTAGAGGAGGTGTGGGTGCTGATGCTGATTGTATTTTAATACCGGAGGTACTGGTAGATTTCGATGTTATTTACGAGCATCTAAAAAAGAATTATATGAGGAGAATAATCGATAGTGATGTAAATGCGGGTACCTATACAGTCGTTGTCGCGGAGGGGATGAAGGACACGTCCGGGGGAGAAATAGTTGATGAGAGTCTTGGAGTGGATGCTTTTGGACATAAAAAATTAGCCGGAGCCGGTAGATACGTTCGGCGCCAGTTAGAAAAAAGATTGAGAGAAGATCCGGAAATAAAAAAGTTTATGAAAGAGCAGGGAATGTTTGTCCCGGGATTGTACGAGGTGCCTGAGGTTCGCGACGTCAAACCTGAGCATCTTGTTCGTTCCGGAAAATCTTCCGCTTTCGACGTAAATTTTGGTATGGAAGCTGGTGCCGGAGCGGTGGTTCTCTTGCTTAACGGAATTAGCGGAGTTACCGTTCAGGATGTTAAGAAAGGAGAGATAAGGTATCTTCCTACAGAACAGGCGATAAAAGAGCGGAATGTAGATCTCGAGATGATCTCTTTTTATGAGAGTCTTGGTTTTTGTTTTGGCAGAAAATCTGTATTCTATAAAGCGAAGTTTAAGGAAAACAAGGGAGAAATAGAACGTCATCTTTAGGTTTAAAAGATAAAGGATGGCAGTATTTTTAGATGTTTATCCTGAGGATGAGCATCTCTTTTTTTAGGGTGGACAAAAATCTTTTTCATCTTAATATTATATAAAAAGGAGGAAGGATGTCTAAAATAATAGTTTATTCAACACCCAGCTGTCCTTATTGTAATTTGGTTAAAGATTATTTAAATCAAAAAGGAATTGAATTTGAGGAAAAGGATGTTTCTGTAAATAGAGAGGCGGCCAGAGAGATGGTTGAAAAGTCCGGACAGATGGGAGTTCCTCAGATTGTTATTAAAGATAAAGTAATAGTTGGTTTTAATAGAGATGCTATAGATGAGGAGTTAAATAAGATAGATTAGGAAGCATTAAAATCTACGGGAGGCTAAGTGGCAATTTTTGAAGCGAAGGAAATTTTTAAATTTGCTATAAGGATCGAGGAAAACGGCGAGAAATTTTATCGGTTTGCGAGTAACCTGGTGGAGCATGAAGAGACAAAAAAGATATTTAATTATCTTGCGGATGAAGAAATGAAGCATAAGGAAATTTTTACCGGTTTGCTCTCCGGGATAACTAAAGATGTGTCTTTTGATAACTATTCTGATGAGTATTTTGATTACTTGAGATATTATATTGACAATATAATCTTCACTGAAGAGCAGTTAAAAGTACAGGAAAAAGAAGTAAAAGATGTTTCTTCTGCCATTAAATTTGCTATGCAGAGAGAGCTGGATTCGATTCTTTATTATCATGAAGTCGAGAAATTTGTATCCGAGGATAAAAAAAGTTTGATAGAGAAAATAATTGCGGAAGAGAGAAAACATTACGCGAAACTCTCTGAGATGAAAAAAAACTTAACGTAGTTTGACCGACAAAAAGAATTCTTTTTCTTTTAAAATTACTATTTTGGGTTCGGGATCCTGCGTCCCGTCTTTTGAAAGATATCCGTCTTCATATTTCTTTTATCTCCCTGATTTGGAAGAAAATTGGCTCGTAGATATAGGCGAAGGAGCTCTTTTTCGCCTATCCGAAGCCCGGGAATCATATAAAGATATAGATAGGATTTTTATAAGTCATAC
>CAZRYJ010000116.1:0-6421 GCA_964604245.1 uncultured bacterium
GGAAATTGCCTACAACCGGACCATTATTCCTGCTAATCGGGCCCTTATCTTTTATCGCCGGATTATCATTTATATCCTTTGCGTCGAATCTATACATAGCTGTAGCTGTTCGGGGTAACATTGTTGAAAATGTATAAGTTCTTCCATCTACATAATTCGAATCGGTAGCATCGTGTGGCTCCATCGGAAACATTCCTTCGGTAAACCCATCGACAACATCAGAATAAACGTCGTTTCCGTTTATATCTATCCATGCTCTTGGATAACCTTCCGCGGGTTCATCATTATCAGGATCCGAATATATTATTCTGTATTCATAAATGTCATTTGTATCTCCCGAGTAAGGATTAACTCCGGCGTTTATAAAACCGGGATCATTCGACCAGGAAAGAACAGGAAATTTATCTCCCACCCAGATATGTCTCGAAGCCGTATTGTTATCTTCGTTCGCTTCCGCGACAGTATTATCCGGGTCTATGACAACAGTTATTGTATTGGGACCTTTAATTTCTGTAGTCCAATTAATCTGCGCGGTCGCCGAACTATTTGCTGCAATCGAAGGTATAGTAGTACTTGCGATAAGTGTTCCCCCTTCTCCGGGCACCCCACCGTTATAAAAATCGACTTTAACATTCTCGGCACCCAGATCAAAAATATTGCTTATTTCAGCAGTTATTACGGTTTCTTCTCCCACTTCCGGGTCGGTAGGATTAAAATTAATATCTAAAGAATCCAGCGTAAGTTCTGCTATATCGGTTAATGTTATAATTATTTCTTTAGAACCTAAATTATTATCTTCATCTTTTTCGTCTATGAAATCAGGCATATCCCCTTTAACGTAAATCGTTTCCGATTTGCCTAAATAGGGATAATTAAAGTATTTTTCCTCGTCTATATACCATGTTCCCTCGAGTAAAAAACTATCTTTTGCCCCAAGACCAGGAACTTTTCCATGAAGAAAAACATCTTCACAGACGCTTTCCGATTCTTGAGTATACATATAAACAATTACATCTTCTTCGACCGGTTTTCCGCCCCTGTTATGAACCCAGGCGGAAATATCGACCGAATCTCCGAGAACCGCTCGTTCAGGACATATTATATCAACGTCTGTAACTTCGATATCGGGCTGGGAAGGCTTTATCTTTATGTTTTTATTAGCTATATTATTTAATTTACTCGTCTCATCTATTTCATTATCCGGGTCTATTACAACCCACATATCATTATTACCTTCTTTCCCGACTGTTTGCCAATCGATATCGATTTTTTGTGTCTCACCCGAAAGAATAAAGTTTATAAAAGCGCTTCCTATTTGTACTCCGCCCGCGTTCGGATCCCCTTCGTAAAGCCCAACCGTTATTCCCTGGGCGCTTCCTTCTCCTATATTATGGATATCGGCTAAAATCGATACGCTATCTCCTTCTTCAGGTGAAGCAGGAGTATATGTTATATCATTATTATTTATGGCGAGATCGGGAGGAAGACCTGTGACGTTAAAAGAGCGGGTAGCTGTATTGTTTGTCTCATTCGATTCCAAAATTATATCATCAGGATCTGCGACAACATACAAAGTATGATTTCCCTGAGGGATCATGGTTAAAAATCTTCCGCTCACAAATTGCCCACCACCTATAAGTGGAAAATCGAAAGTTACAAGAAGAAGACCTTCATTTTGAGGGTCTCCGTCGTAGACCGCAGCCGTTACATTGCTCACACTCGTCTCTCCGGCATTATACACCGAAAATTCCACATTTATTGTATCGGTTTCTTCCGGTATTACCGGTTCTATCTTTATATCCTGAGGATAAACAGCTAAATCGAGATGAGTAAATATGTTTAAGTGATAAATATATTCGTTATCTAATTCGTTCCCTTCCTTTATCGAATCATTACAATCTACAATCCCCCTAACCTCATATCTTCCTGAAGGAAGATTATAAGAAAAATCTACGACTGCTGAATCACCGGGAAGAAGGCTATCGATCGTGCCTTCCCAGAGAACAAGAGTATCGAGCATAAATTTCGATTCAAAAAGACTCGCTTTTTCAGTACCTATATTTTTAATAACCGCGGAGAGAGTAAATTCCTCTCCTTCGACAGGGGCGGAAGGAGAAGTGCTGGCGGAAGAAATTATTAAATTAGGACTCATTGTACTTAGAGCAAGAATCGCGAGAGCAGTCTCATACGCGTTATCATTCCAACTCCCCGAAGTATCCTGAGCGGATAGAAGGAAGTTTTTCGCATTATTTCTTGCCGCAAGCCGTGAGCCGTCAGCTGTAAGCTGATTTGTAAGGGCGAGAAAACTCAACGCGGTTTCATATACGGAGGTAGTATCAGTTCCAAAACTACCGTTCTCATTTTGCTGGTCAACCAACCATGCCGCGCCATTATTTATTTGTTCGCTTAAATCGTATATACCATGAAATTTTTCTAAAGAAATAAGAGTTAACGCTGTAATATAAACAGATGAACTATCATTTATATCACACCAGTAATTATCTTTTTGTTCATTTACAATATAATAAATAATAGTACTAATTTTATCATAATCGGTATAATCGACTGCTCTTAGTGCCCGAAGAAGAAGAGAAACATCCAGAGGATTACTGTCATAATAACGCAGTGCGCCAAAACCGCCGTCCTGATTCTGAAAAGTTAAAAGCGTATCGATTAAGCCCGTTGTATCAGGGGAAAATGGACTTATCACTTCCAGATATCTCGAGGTGTAATCCAGGGAAGGAAGAGAAAAATCCATGAATGACTCAAGACCGGCGTCAAAGACTGAATCCTCATCGTTTAAATTAAGCGCCCGGAGAACCGCGGAAGTAGAAAGGAAATTGTTGTATTCTTCTCCCCAGGTTGAATCCGGGTTTTGATTTAGTTTAAGCCACTCGATTCCATCGTTGATCGCATCATCGGTGGGAGACGCAATTAATGCAAACGTTATTAAAAATATAATTAAAAATTTCTTAAACATTTTTGCCTCCTCCTATTTATTTAGGATTTCTGGCTGGTTTTACAAGGAAGCTAATTCCGTCTACCAGCTTTATTTCTGGTTTGTCCACCCATGGTAATGTACAATAAACAGTTACACTATCCAGAAATCCACCTTCACTAATGCTTCTTTTATTGCTCTTATTCTTTGTTTTCTTATCTTCTAGGCGGCGAAGAGCTTTTGATAGAAACCCTTTCTCTGGACAGGAAATTATATCATTAAGGACTGAACCTCCAGGGAGTTCAGGCCATATTATATTCTTAATAAAGAAAACTCTTACTTTTATTTTCTCATAACTATGCCCCGAGAATTTATCGGTAGTCCACCACACAAAGTAGTCCCCTACTCCTACCCTGGAATCACTATTTATGTTTGCAATCTCTTCGATTTTGCTTAAAGATTTAGAAAGAAATGAGAAAACCTTTGAATTCTTTTTAATAATATAAAAATTACTATACATTTTAAAAACATTGCTTGGATGATCTCGCTCAAAATAAAGAGGCAGAAAAATAGGTTCTGCACGCCATAGTTCTTTCTCTCTATTATATTGGAATCCTATTACCCATGTATTCTCTTCCAGTGAATAATGGTATATATAGTAAAAACTATCCGGCGGTATCTGTCTTAGTGAATCTCGGGAAAGCAGAAAAAGTGAAGCGGTAGTATCTGTACGGCTTTGCAAAAGACTGAAATAACCTATAAAAAGGCTATCTTTTGGATTAAATACAACAAGAAAGCTGTCATCATTGGAAAATGGTTTTAAAATATTTGTAAACCATTTTTCTCCAGTCTTATTGAACCACTGAAACTCTCCTGTGTGGTAGGGAATACTTGTATATACAAAGTCTTCATCTACAGCCATCTCTTCAGGGATTTTTTCATACCAAGGAGTAGAAAAATCAAGTTTGTACTTATAATACTCTTCTAATCTCTTTTTAAAAAATGGGTCTGTAATCATTTCTTTTTTTCTTGAAATTAAATATTCCCTACGTTTCTCTTGAAGTTTCCACCAAATTGGGCTATGAAAGAAGGGAAGAAAAAAAACCTGTTCTCCTTTCTCAACATAATTTTTAACAGCATAATTTCTAAGCTTTTCATTATTCCATAACGCATCTTTAATCTTGTTCCCAAAGTGATATTGCCAAAGATCCGCAGTAGTATCAGTAGAACGTAAGATTTCAAAATATATAGAATCAAAAACTTCAATTAATTCCTGGGGATAGCCCTCATACCCCAACACAAGTTTCCCTGGTGTTTCTATCGTATCAGTCATAATTTGAAATAAAATAAAAAATATCATTTTTTTAAACACTCCTCATCATCACCTAATTTCATACTCATATTACCCAAATAAATGGGTGTAAGTTCTAAAATTAGGTTTGGATATTTTGACGACAATATTTCTATCGCCGCAGATAGAGTTATTCCTGTTGAAAGATAGCTAAGTAGTCTGTATGAAAATTCCAGCGTAGGGTCAGGGTGTACAGCTTTCGAATATCCAACTGAGGCTCCTTTACTTGAAAGGGGAAAAGAACCTAATCCGCGACCTCCGTGACAAGCCGATAAAAATACAAAAGTAAGAAGGGGATCTACAAAAAAACCACTTATACTTTCAAAAGAAACCCATTCTTTCCTATTTATGCTTAGACCATATTTTTTCACTTCTTCACCACTAACAGGGTCCGTGATGGTAGATACTGTCCCATGACCGCAATATACAAAAGCTTTTATACATGGATTTTCAAGAACCTTCACCAACTCCCATGCCGATCCTTGAAATATCGTTTGTGTGTTCCTGTAAAATCTTACTAAATGATAGTAAGCTAATAGGGTTTCTGCATCAAATGATATCTCCTCCTGATCAGCCGTGGCGAATTTACTATCCTTCCCACCACCAGACCAAACGTAAGCATATTCGATTAAACCTGGGCCTATAGGTGCATAATTGCTCTTCATCATTCCGGCATGAGTTCCTACACTCCCATTATATCCACCTGATATTTTATAACAAGCGGATCCCGTAGCCGGGTCACTGATTATATACCCAACTCCTGTCCAGTCTTCTATACTAACATTTGATTGCGAAACCTTCGCGTTATTGCCGGCGTTTACCCCATTTGCTATCTCTTCTTTTGCTTCATCCGAAATGGTTAACTCCGGAAGAATTGTATTTATATTGGATTTATCTATATCATATATATCTAACCCTTCCAATGATGCTAACTGTAGCGCCTTCACCGCTGAAATTGCGGGTGAGTTTAACCATAACTCAATCATATAATGCTCAAGAAAAGAACTCTCATATCCGCTTAAAACAGTATATTTGATTTCTTTAGACTTATCATTATAAATGGAAAATACACTTTCCGATAATCTATCGGCGTCGTTAAATAAACCGGTAAGCTCAACCCCGTAAGGCATTCCTAAAAGATTTGAGACAGATACATCGAAACCGGATATAACTTCAGAGGGGTCTCTTGTCGATACTACGCGCAGGCATCTCCTTAATAATTTATTACTGACATCCAACAAGGAGAAATATGACAAGCCAAAACTGTTTAAAAACTCCTCAGCCCAGAACGGTTCCGGGACAAAAGTTCCTGTTGTATCTGAGAAATCAACTAAATCCAATAGATTAATCAGATTATCCAGGTGTTTTATTCTGCCTTTTTCACCAACATTTTGATAATCAAATATAATTCCGTACCATGCTCCAGATATGAATTCATTATTTACCCTATCTATCTCTCCAAATCCCGGAGCGATAAAGGTCATTGTTGCTGTTTGCGTTTTACCAAATCCAATCGCTTCACCTGTTGCTGTTATTTCATTATCTATTCTAAATTGCGGTTTAAGATTTATTAAATAAGCGGGTGTCTTATACAATCCTCCATAGGACTCAATCGTTGCCTCATCACTTGCTGTGGCAGGAGCGTAAAATAGCGAAACGGATTTACCGGCAAGTTCAGGAAGAGAAACAGTATAAGAAATATCTGTCATCCCGTATGCGTTTACTACTTCAAATCTTACCTTATGCCTGTAACTATCCGCTATCTCCGCGAATCTATTCCTTTCGTCTTTTTTTACTTCATACGGTAATGTACCGGGAATATATCCCGGGTAGAAACTTTTAATCGCACTTCCGGAAAATCCATGAGCTATTGAACTGTCCGGATAATTCTCCTCTATATAATTTTGTATAGATTTAAAATAATAATCAAAAGGAGTTTCTCTTAAAGTATCAAGATATTCACTTTCGTTAAAAGGAACATTTGACACATCTATTCGCTCAAAATACCACTGTTCTTTAAAACTTACATCCATAGGACACCATAACCACTTCGCGCTACCAATATCATCAGGGTCATAAGCTCCTCTGTA
Source organism: uncultured bacterium (assembly GCA_964604245.1). Taxonomy (GTDB): domain Bacteria; phylum Hydrothermota; class UBA3072; order UBA3072; family UBA3072; genus JAFGHJ01. The sequence goes on from CAZRYJ010000116.1 coordinate 6,380, forward strand.
AACTTTTCCTCCCATCCACGGAATATAAGCCTCGACCCAGCA
>CAZRYJ010000117.1:0-3624 GCA_964604245.1 uncultured bacterium
AGTTAAAACAAATAAAACTTTTTTCTCTTTTCTCAGTGTTCTCTGCGTCTCTGTGTGATAATAATTTGGTGTGTGGTTGGGGGTGTTTATTCTTGACAATAGTCTCTTTCAAATTAACTTAATTTTATGCGGGAAATTATCAGAAAAAAAAGAAATGGAAACAAACTCAGTAAATCCGATATAGAATTTTTTATCAAGGGTGTTACCACTAAAGAAATTCCGAATTATCAGATAAGCGCCCTTTTAATGGCAATCTTTTATAAAGGGATGGACTTAACCGAAACAAAAGACCTTACGTATTTCATGCTGAATTCCGGAAAAAAGCTTGATTTATCGGATATCAAGGGTAAAAAAATCGATAAACATTCAACAGGCGGGGTGGGAGATAAAATAAGTCTTATACTGGCTCCGCTTGCAGCGGAAATAGGGATAATTGTCCCTATGATTACGGGAAGGGGTCTCGGACATACTGGCGGGACATCAGATAAGATGGAAGCGATACCGGGTTATGAAACCTCCCTTACTTTCAGTCAATTCGAGAGAGTTTTGAGGAAAGCCGGCTGTTCTATTATATCCCAGACCAGAGAAATCGCTCCTGCGGATAAAGAGTTGTACGCGTTAAGGGACGCGACGGAAACCGTGGAATCGGTACCTCTTATTACTTCCAGTATTCTCTCAAAAAAACTCGCGGAAGACTTAGACGGTCTCGTTATAGATTTAAAGGTGGGAGAAGGCGCTTTTATGAAGAATCTCGATTCGGCTAAGAAACTGGGCAAAATGATGAAAAATGTGGGTGAAGAACTCGGAACAAAAATGAGGATAGTGTTTACCGACCAGTCCTCACCAATTGGCAGAAATATCGGTAACGCTCCCGAAGTATTTGAGGCGATTGAAATACTCAAGGGCAACGTAACCGATTATCCCGATACAGTTGAACTATCGAAAATTCTTGCAGAGGAAATGTGTGCACTCGCGGGATTAAAAGAGGACATTCCGGGAGTACTGAAAAGCGGTAAAGCTTTTGAACGGTTTGAAAGTATGGTACATCATCATGGAGGTGATCTATCCGGACTCTCTACTTACGAAAATCCTTTTGAGATTAAATCCGAAAAAGAGGGAATTGTCGAGAAAATAGACGCATATAAAATTGGTATCGCTGCTTTAAAGACTGGTGCGGGCAGAGAGAAAAAAGAGGATAAAGTAGACTTAAAAGCCGGTATAAAACTGCTGAAGGTAGAGAGTGAAGAAGTGAAAAAGAATGAAACAATCGCTCTTGTTTATACGAAAAAGCCCTTAGAACCGATAACGGAAAATATTCTGTCAGCGTACTCCCTTGGAAATAAATTTAAAAAAACCACAACAAAAATTTTAGAGAAGTGGTAAAAGACAAAAACGCATTCATAGTTCTTGGCTGTAAGGATAAAGAACTCACAAAAAAAAGAGTCGAATTCGCGGAATCAAAATTAAAAGATTCCAATGATTTTAAAGTTATTTTTTCGGGCACAAAAGAAGAAGTGGGATGGATGAAGGAATTTTCTAAGCTGAAAGCCATACCGGAAGACGAATCGGAAACCACGCCGGAGAATATTATAAGTTCAAAAAAACTGATTGGAAATTGTGAAAAAGTCTGGATAGTTACGGATAAAAGTCACGCATTCAGAACCCGGTACCTTGCAAGAAAAATATTAAGAGGCAAAACAATCGAAGTTATAGGAATAAAGATGTCTGCTATTTATATGATTAAACAAATTTACTATGAGTTTCCCCGTTTAATCAAACATATCTATGAACTTGGATAAAGATTACGAAATATTCGACCATACGGCGGACATCGGAATAAAAATAAGTGGGAATTCCATTTCCGAAATTTTAGAAAAAGCTGTTCTCGCCACGGCAGATTTAATGTCCGGCGGAATAGAAATAGAACCGCTAAAAAAAAGGATTTTTTCGATTGAAGAAGAAAATATAGAAACCGCGCTTGTCAGCGTTCTTGAGGAAACTGTTTATATTTTTGAGAATGAGTTGTTCTTGCCCTCGCAATGTTCTATTAAAATAAATAGAAATCGATATGACATTATTCTTAAAGGTAATATCTCTTCTCCCGAAGAGATAAAGGAAGGAACGGAAATAAAAGCCGTGACATATCATCAGTTGGAGATTAAAAAGGTTGATAATAAATATCAGGCAACGATTATTTTTGATGTTTGAAATTTGCCACAGAGACACAGAGATTTTTGTTTGTTTTTACAACTCAACGACTTAACTACTTAACTGATTCGAAGAATCCATTATTGGGACGCAGATTAACACCGATTTACAGGATTATTATTTATTGTTTTTTTAACTACTAACTACTCTCTAGACACTACCAATCAACTAATTCAAAGGTTAATCCTTGACAAAGAAGATACTTTTCCATAAGTTATTATTGTAATATGAAGAAATTAATAATTTTAAAAGTTTATAGTTTTAAAAGAGAGATCCTTGAATACAGCATGACCTCGTGGTTTAATAATGAGGTAGAAATAGAAACAGAAATAATTCAAAGGAAACCTGACCCCATCAGGATATAGATGTTTTATTCGGTCATGCATTCAATCGCGCGTGTTATATCGATATTCTATCTCAGGCTAGAAACAGTAAACATTGAAAACATTCCAAAGGAAGGCGGGGTAATCCTGGCACCAAACCATCCCAGTGATTCAGATTCGTTTGTTCTGGGAACTGCAATCAAAAGACAACTTCATACAATGGGCAAAGAGGAACTGTTCAGAAAACGCTTCGCAGGATTTGTCTTTAGAAAGTTGAACGCTTTTCCTGTAAAAAGGGCGGAAATTGATAGAGAAGCCATCCGAACCGCTGTCAGTATTCTTGAAAATGGTCATGTAATTGATATGTATCCTGAAGGAACGGTGAGCATAGACGGCTCTTTACAGGAGCCAAAATTAGGGACAGCATTCATTTCTTTGCAGGCAAAAGCAGCTGTTGTTCCTGTAGCGATAATTGGTACTTTCAATGTTATGTCAAAAGGGCAAAGGGTTCCCCGACCGCATAAAGTAATCATCAAATTTGGGAAACCGCTCTATTTTGATGAACATTATGGCAAACCTTATAATAAAGAAATATTGAAAATCGTAACCGAGAAAATAATGAACGAGATAAAAATACTATTGAACCCGGATACATTATAGGAGGCAAACCATGTCAGTATTCGAGAAAATAAAAAGAATTTTGGCGGAAGAAATGGATGTAAATCCAACAGAAGTTTTTCCGAAAAGCTCTTTTGCGGACGACCTTGGAGTAGATAGTCTTGGTTATGTTGTACTGCTTCAGGCATTCGAAGAAGAGTTTAATATCGAATTTCCGGATGAAGATGCGGCAAATTTTAAAACTGTTGAAGATGCCGTGAAATACATAGAGGGTAAGATATAAAAATAGCCATGGAAAACCTAAAAAACGGTTAAGACAACAAAGTCAATACGGGATGTGACAGAATATGGGGACGGTGTATTAATTTTCAACTTTATCCAAAACCAATTTTACAACTTACCAATATCCAATTTTTTTGATATTCATATTTAAATAATGGGCTTGACTTATTGTGACTGATTATCTGTGAAAATC
>CAZRYJ010000117.1:3724-6392 GCA_964604245.1 uncultured bacterium
CTGTGTTAATCCGTGGCTAATTTGGTTTTTGTTTTGACGCAAGACTCACGACGCGTGACGCACGACGATTTTTACCCTTGACATCTTAGTGAAATTTTGTAGAATGCATACATAAAGGGTACAGTGGACTATGCATATATTTTTAACAATAATTTAAATCTTGAGAAAATTTATGTGCCTGTCAAAAAAATTGGAGGAGGTAAAATGTCATCAAAAAAAACTTTTAGTTACGAAGACGCAAAATCCATCGGAGAAAAACTTGGTATAAAGTGGGACAAATTTGATGTTGAACAGTTTAGAATGGGAATGGACGTTGAACTTGAACATGGAAAAATAGATGAATTGACCAATGTTAGTAACGACGATCCCCTTACCACCGGAAAAATTGCTCTTGCGCATCTTAATGAGTTTCCCGATTACTACGACAGATTGGAATATATGGAAAAAGAAGCCGAAGAATATTGGGAAAATAAAGAATAACGGAGGGTTGATGGGTATAGATTTGCATGCAGAATTCCGGAGTATTCCGGGTCTTGAAAAACTACTTGGGGAAGAAATCTCAGTAGAAGTAGGCGCGGCATTTAAAAGAACTAACCATGAGGATGGAGAGCTAGTTGAAAGTAACCCTACTAATATGTGTACCTATAAAAGCAAATTGGTAAAATTGGGAAACCATGGAATATTTCTCGAGAACAAGGAAAAGGATAAAAATCCAAAGAACACAATGATTTTACATGTCGATGAGAGTTACATCAAAATCCCAACACCCGAAGCCAAGACTTATCTGCCGTTTCTTGATTCGGAATGTGTATATAACGAGAAAAAACAGGATATTACCTATAGGGGAATATTGTCAATTAAGCATAAAAATAATTTAGTATACAAGAGAGAATCTCTCTATTAGTAATCAAAGGCATAAAAAAAGGGATTGAGTGATAGATTTCACCCAACCCCAATTATTAATTTACTTAACTCTTTACCTTTACTTTATTTATTTTAAGTCTTCTTCTATTGCCTGAAGATCTTCTTCGTGTTCGACTTCGTCTGCTAGTATCGATTCTATCATATTGGAAGTAATAAAGTCTTTATCGCCTAAGAATTTAAGAAGCTTGCTGTAAACTTCTATCGCGCACTGCTCTCCTTTTATATTCTGTTTCAAAATTTTCTTTACCTTAGGATCAAAGGGAGCATCGTAACCGCAGTTCGTCATCTTATACCAATCTTCCGGTTTTAATATTGGAGTTCCGCCAAGTTGAAGTATTCTTTCCACAAGCATTTCCGCATGCCTCAATTCATCTCCTGCGTGTTCGACGAGTTCTGCCACCACAACTCCCCTCATCGGACCGACAATTACCTTAGAACCTATCCAATATTGATAATAAGCAAGCCACTCGTCGGCTAAAGCTTTATTAAGTAACTCAATAAGTTTTTTTACGTTAACTCCTACAATTTCTCTTCCTTTAGTACCCATGTTTCCTCCTTTTTTGGGATTTTATTTCCTGTTTAGTATGATGACTAAATAAGGCGATTTGTCAACCCTACCCACAAAAAAACTTTACCACAGAGCACACAGAGAGGCAAAAAAACGCACAGAGAACACAGAGAAAAAAACTAAAATTTTGCTTGTTAAAGAAACCATCCCAAAACACCAAATTAATCTCACACGGAGACACAGAGAAAAAAAGAAAAATTGTGTTTGTTAAAACCCGACCCTACGAACCCACGACTAACGAACCAACTAAAAAAAAATGTTGACATATTTTACAATCAAGCATATAATGGTACAGAGATTACTCAGAGGAAAGTAGAGAATTAGTTGAATTTCTTTGTAATATGATAATGGAGGAGTAGGAAACCAAAGGATTAATTATGGATATAAAATTAGACTTAACGAGCCCGTCAATTTTTATTGGAAAGCAGGGGAATGGAATTATCAGCTTTGGGTCCGGACAACCAGATCTTCCACCTCCACGAGAGGCTATAGAAGGCATTGATATTAGACGTGACCTCAGGTATGGACTCATTCAGGGTTGTACGGATTTAAGAATATCATTAGAGGACGAATATCCTGCTTCCTCTGCTGAGAATTTTGTAATTACAAATGGCGCATCAGAAGCTCTCGACTTAATCTTCAGAGCTATGGATAACGGAAAGGTTCTACTACCGCGACCTTATTATTACTCGTATCCCCCGATTCTGGAATACGGCGGAATGGAACCGGTTTATACCGATTTAAAGCAGGGTAGAATTGACATTGACGATTTCAGAAAAAAAATAAGGGGATGCAAGGCAGTTTTAATAAATTCCCCCTCCAATCCCACCGGCAGAATCGAAGCCATCGATACGTTAAAAGAAATAGAAGACGTTACAGAAAAACTTGGCATATATGTCGTTTCTGATGAAGTTTATAAAGATATCATTTACGAGAGAGAAAACTACATAATCAAAGGCAACCACGTAATTACGGTAAACTCCTTTTCGAAAACTTATGCAATGTGCGGCGTCCGTGTTGGGTACTTATGGAGCCCCAACCAGGAATTCGTAAATAAAGCAATAGAGATGAAAACCCATACTTCTATGAACACTAATCTTGTCGGACAGGATATGGCTTTAAGGGCAATGAAAAGCCCAAAATCATATGTGGAGCAACAACTGGAGATATGGAGAA